>NZ_JBFBLA010000014.1:0-130728 GCF_040702485.1 Arthrobacter sp. NPDC080031 | reverse complement strand
GCCGGCACCGCCCAGGACGCCGAGACACCCCAGTTCCCGCAGTCCACGAGCCCCGTCGTGGAATCCGTCAGGCACGCCGGCTGGGCCTGCGGAAGGGGCGCAGTCGGTCTGAGACCGGCCGCGACTTTCCTGGCACCGAGCCCCTGGTAGTACCCCAGACGCAAAATATCAATGTGATATGACGTAGCTGGTGTCTTGATCTTGAACGTGACAGTGTCACCAAGATTGACGCTCATGGACGTGCCGAAGCCCTGGATCGTCGCATCCCCCGCACCGGACACCTGCCAATCGCTGGCAGGCGTTCCCGGAAGCGAGTTCTCGCACGCAATCGGACTGCTAACCGGCGGAGTACACGGACCAGCAGCCGATGCAGCAGTCACAGTGAGTGGAAACGCGGTTGCTGCGATGGCCATCACGACCGGAAGCACGATGCGCTGCTTCCAGGTGCGGGAGATAGGCTTAAAAACTGGAAGCATGATTCCTCCATGGCCATTTGGGTTGCATGGCTCCCCGGGACTTTGACAATAATTCAGTGCTAATGCCGGTATGAGCCTGGGCTCGACTGCGGGAGGGCCCTAGTAGGCGCCGATGGGGTGGAGCAGGGCTCGTGCGGTCCGCCAAAGAATGATGATGTCTCCGACGATTGACCAGTTTTCGACGTAGTAGAGATCCAGCCGGACGCTGTCCTGCCAGTTAAGCTCCGAACGGCCGTTGATCTGCCACATTCCGGTCAGCCCCGGCTTGATGTAGAGCCGGCGGTGGACGTGGCTCTCGTACCCATCGACCTCCCGCTGCAACGGTGGCCTGGGACCAACGAGACTCATGTCCCCTAGCAGCACATTCCAGAACTGCGGGAACTCATCCAGGGAATAACGCCGCAGCCATTGACCGATCCGGGTTACCCGAGGGTCGTTATGCATTTTGAACAACAATCCGGCGCCCTCATTCTGATCGAGCAGCGCACCCAGGTCATCCTCCGCCGTCTCCACCATGGAGCGGAACTTGAACATCACGAAGGTTTGTCCGCCCCGTCCAATCCGTTCCTGCCGGAAAATTACCGGCCCAGGACTGTCTCGCCGGATCAGCACGGCGATTACGGCAAACACGGGCAAGAGCACCACCAAAGCCGCAGCCGACAAGATAATGTCGAGCAGCCGTTTCAGCGCATGCTTGCCACCGGCATAATGCGGAAGCTCTAAATGCATCAACGGCAGCCCCTCCACGGGCCGCGAGTGAATCCTAGGACCGGCCACGTTGGTCAGGCCAGTCGTCAGGATCAGCTCCGTTGAGCTTTCCTCCAACTGCCAGCCGAGCTCCTGGATGAACCTGCCGCCCCCTTCAACTTGCCCCGCAACGATGACCGCATCGGCCTCGGTCGCCACGACGGCTTCCACGACTGAATAGATGTCAGCGACAACCGGCACGTCCAGGCCGTTGACCATCAAGCTCGGTGGCCGCTCCGGCCCCTGCAGTGCAACGCCGACGACCTTGTAAACCGGTCCGGACTTCTTCTCTATCTGATTGATGACATACTGAACGTCTTCGGCGGTACCAAGGACTACGACCCTGGAGAGGTAATGTCCACGAGCGCGCTGGCGCGTCAGCCACTGCCTCAACGACCAACGCGACGTCATCAGTCCCAGACACCCCAGCGGAAACGCCAGCGCGAAATAGCCGCGAGCAATGTCTATCTCGAAGACAACGCACACCATGGTGAGCAGTCCGAGGAGGATTACGGTGGCACTAAAGACACGCTTGTATTCGTCCGCCCCGATTCCAACGACCCGCTTGTCCCGGCTCCGATAGACACTCAATGCAACCATCCAAGCGCCGGCAATCGCGACCGAAACCGGAAAATACCCCACCCGATAACCGCCAATGACAACAAAGGCGTTGTCGAATCCAAATCGAGCCATCTGTGCGAAAGCAGCCACGGAACAAATGACAATCGCATCGAAAACCCACAACAAACGATGGTATCGGCGAGCCCAAAACACCCCGGATACGGGGCGGGCATATCGTCTGCCGTCAAGTTGGGAACGGTCGAACTCTGGATCTTTAAGAAAAGATGTGCGAAGCCCAAACCTCAGATCCCCGACGGCCGCTTCTTCTGCCGGACTCACCGCCGCACCATCTTCATACTGAGGGCACGTCCGTTCCACCAAGAGCCCATTGTTCTCCTACTTTTCCATGCTGGAAAGCGACGCAGTTCTATCGAAATGATGTTGCAGGGCACATCGACCCCCGCTTCTTCTACAGATTCTTTGCCTGACTGACTCAATTTCGGAAAATGCCTACCGAAGGAACTTCAGGCTATGAAAGATCGACTCCCATCACACGAGTAACTCCCACTTATCATTTCCAAGCGACCACCCCTGCAACGTTCCCCGCCGTACCTACATCGCACTCGAGTGCTCCTACTTGCCATATCCAGCAAACAACCGGTGGAACTCTTCATTAACTAGCAGCGGCCCGGAACCAAAAGGTCCCGGGCCACTGCATTATGCGGACCACTATTTATAAATTTCGGGTTTCTGCCGGTCCAACTCTCCCGGAACCCGATTACGGGCGGGTTGACGGATCCTGGCAAGACCCACGGGCACGCCAAGAAATAACTACGGGGACAACACCGGAAAAAGAAAGAGCCACCAAGCGGGCGGCTCTTTTCATTTCAAAATAATGAGGCCTTACCCGGCAGCATGAAGTTCGTTTCATGTGCCGAATAAGGCCTCCAGAGTGGAGCTGAGGGGACTCGAACCCCTGACCCCCTGCATGCCATGCAGGTGCGCTACCAGCTGCGCCACAGCCCCGAACTTTGCCCACAGGGACTTCGATCCCCGCCGGAGCAACTCGTCAATACTAAACCACAACGATGTGAGATAGGAAATCGAACACCGGCGGCCCCAGGACAGATGAGGTGCGGTCGATTGCTCGGCCGCACCTCCCCCCCATTACTGCCCTTTAACTTGTTGCCGCAAACACAACGAGCCACTGCATTGAAGTGTAGAGAGTGACGGGCCATTAAACAAACCGTTCAACCGGTTTAGGGTCGAGGGGACTACCGCGATACGTGGTAGGCGGAAGAAAATTCGCCAAGAGCACTCTTGAACGTCTTCGGTTCCCGCCCGGAGATCCGCCAAAGGCCTTCAGAGGAATACCAGTGATCCTTCGTCACCAAGTCAATCTGATGGCCGCTGAATCCCGCAGCGCGCAAGGCCGAGCGGGCACGTTCGTCATCTCCCAGGAATTTCGGGTACCCCACTCCGAACACCCGGGCAACGCTCTCCAAGAGGAATGACACCCGCACAGGTTCCGGATATGCGGCATGGAAGACGTGTCCGGGTTGCCCGGGCGCCAACGCAAGCCCGGAAATCAGCCTTCCCAGCGCCTCCACACCGATAAGCGAAAGCAGCGCCGAACCATCCCCCGGCCACCCTCCAGCCACCTTCATCAGTTTGAGCAGTCCCGGAACAAACCAGCGGTCCCCGGCGCCGAACACGAGGTTGGGACGAACCACTTCGCCGCCGTAGCCGAGAACCAGCTGTTCGGCGACGGCACGGCTGGCACTAGCCACGGAGGCCGGGTGATAACCGGCTCCGGATTCCAGGATGCCGCGGTGGGGGCCGCTTCCGTAAACGCTGCAAGTACTGACATAGATCAGCCGGGCAACTCCGGCTTGCCGGCACTGCTCGACGACGTTGCCGGTGCCGGCCTCGTTGATCGCATAGGCAAGACGAGGTTCGGAGCCCACATATGATGCGGCATGGATGACAACATCCGTATCGGCGAGGAAGCGGATCAGGCTCCCAGGTACGGAAATGTCGGCGGTCGCAATGGTAGCGTTATTGTTTCGTAGTCCTGCAGCCGGTTTTCGTGAGAGTGCCACCACGTGCGCCCCTCCGGGTCCGGCGAGTGGGGCTACAACCCGGCTTCCAATGAAACCCGACGATCCCAGGACCAGGACCCGGGGAACATGTTCAACACATGTTGACATGCACTCCACCGATCTTCAGGCCCGTCAGGTTCATGTACTCAAGTATCACGGACGCAGAAACCGGAGAGGTCTCCACGCGGATCATGCAACAACGTGCCAAAGCCACCCGAACGGCGGTTATCCAGGGTGCATCGTCGATCTTTGAAGAGGTCGGCTACGGGAATGCAAGCCTAAGCGACGTCACTGACCGCGCTTCGGTCACTAAAGGCGCGCTCTATTTCCATTTCAAGTCGAAGGAAGACCTGGCGTTGGCCGTCATCGCCGAACAGCACAACATTGTGCGTGTCGCCGGGGAGAAGATCGCCGCCGCCGGGCTGCCGGCGCTGGAGACCATGGTCGCCATGTGCCGGACATTCGGGCAACAGCTACTTGACGAGCCAATCGTCAGGGCTGGAATCCGGCTGACATTTGAAGCCTCGGCGTTCAACGGGGACGTCAAAGGTCCCTATCAGGACTGGGTCACGACCATGGAGATGCTGACGCGCCAAGCCCAGCTGGAGGGTGACGTGCGGCCGGACGTTGACGCGGCAGACTTCGCACGGTACTTGGTTGCGTCCTTCACAGGGGTCCAGATGGTATCCAACGTGCTGACCGAACGACGCGACGTTCTCAAACGGATTGACGACATGTGGCGTTTCATGATGCCAGCCATTGTGCCGGTTCATCGGGAAGGCCCGGGCGCTCCCTGAATCAACGCGGGGTCTTGACATCAACGCGGGGTCTTGACATCAACGCGGGGTTTTGACCCGGGCCAACATGGACATCAGGGTCTCATCTTTGTGCAACAACCGGACCCTCATGACCGCATCGGCGCTATTTGACTCGAACTGTGTCACAGCGACATCCACGGGGTAGCTGAACTCGACCAACTTGATGAATTCCGCCTCGAACAAGGCAAAATCGGCATCCGGCCTGGAACTCGCGGCGCGCACAGCTTGCCTCGCCGCCTCAATCAGGAGCATGCCCGGCACGTGGTCCAGGGGATGGTCAAAGAAGATCGGGTGCGTTGGATCGACCCGCAGCGGCCAGAGGAACGGGCTCCGGCTTCGCCCGAGCATCACGTTCCGTTGGGTGGCATGCCCGACGTCGGCACACTCCAGTAAGTCTTCGGCAGCGGCGGCCAACCCGGCAGGGACCGGCCCGCGAAATCGCTCATAGGTCGCCGGATTCACTATGCGGGCGGCCGCCGCCCCTTCCCCCACGGGAGCGCCGTCAACAACGAACCGCGCAGACACCGTCAGGGCCGACAACTGTCCTCGGCTGAGCTTCATATCCTTGACGTCAAGTTCGACAGCAACCTGCGCCGGCACCAGGGGATCCAAGACCGCCGGTTCCACTGAGATGCTCATGTGCGGCATGAGGAACTTGTGCGTGAGAGGCACTCCGCACAAATGGGACAGGAAGATTACTGCCTGCCTCAACGTTTCAGCCATCAGGGCGGAATCCGGCGAACCGTCCGGCGATCCATAAAATACGTGCCATCGTGGCCATTGCGCTCCCGCAACGAAACTCCTGGAACTTGATTGAACAAAGTCAGTCAAGAAGACTTCCGAAACGGAACGCTTATGAACGAGCTCCCGATTGACGGAAGCCTCGAAGAGCGCTTCATCGCGCATTGGTTCCCCTACCCCTCCCAGGATCTGCCAGATGAATCGTCGCTGCTGTCGCGCCTCCATTAAATGTCCAAATACTATCGGCAAGCCGGGCGGGCGGAGTTATCGGGGCGAGTGAACCCTCCCACATTGACATACCTACTGGTCGGTTTGTAGCTTTGGCAATATGGAGTTTGGCGACACAGGCAGCACGCCCAAGGGCGCGGCCACTCGGAATGAGATCCTTCGGGTTGCCGCGGAGGTTTTTGCGCGCAAGGGTTTCGAGCAGGCCCGGATGGACGACATCATCCGTGAAGTCGGACTGACGAAGGGAGCCATTTACTTCCACTTCCCGTCGAAAGCGATGTTGGCCCAAGCCGTCGTCGACGAGCAAAAGGCGCGTTGGCTGCGTCGCGTGCAAGAGGAAATTCTCAGCAAGAACAATCCGCTGGAGGAGTTGCGCCATCTCGGGGAGTTCATGGTCAGAACAGTCCTGAGCGACTCGTCCGCGTGGGGAGTGGTGCACCTGGCCAATCAACTGGCCTCTTCGAAAGAGCACCCCGGCGGTACCTCGCCCCTCGCTGCGTGGGTGGACCTCGTGGCCGGCATCCTTCAGCGGGGCCGCGCCAGTGGAGTCTTGACGTTTCCAGGGGATCCCGGCGATGCGGCTACGGTTATTGTGGCCGCATTCGACGGATTGAAGTCGGTCACCGACGCCCTTGACCCCAAAGATCTCGATGCCTTCGAACGACGCGCGGCGCTCCTGTTGCAACTCCTCGAACAGCAGTTCATCTCCACCCAGTAACGCAGCACACCACGAGCCAAAGTCTTCGACACTTGGCCAAAAAACAAACCGCACAGTCAGTTTATTAGGAGTAGAAATGAACATCTCAGCCAAAACAGCCCTCATCACTGGAGCGTCCACGGGCATTGGTTCGGTCTTCGCCCGAAGGCTGTCTGCCGAGGGCGCGCGCTTGATTCTGGTTGCCCGCAGCCAGGACAAACTTGACGCGCTTGCAGGCGAACTCCGCGAGCACGGCACCGACGTGACTGTCCTGGCAATGGACTTGAGCCTGCCGGATTCAGGGAAGGAACTCCACCTCGCCACAGAGGCGCTGGGGCTCAAAGTGGACATCCTGGTCAACAATGCGGGATTCGGAACACACGGACAAGTTCTCCATGCAGACGCTGACCGCTACGTCGAACAAATCCAGTTGAACTGCTCCACCTTGGTCGGCACCTCTACGCGCTACCTGCCCGGAATGGTCGAGCGCGGCGCCGGGGCCATTATCAACATCGCGAGTACGGCCGCGTTCCAGCCGATACCCCACATGGCGGTCTACGGCGCGACAAAGGCCTTCGTGCTCTCGTTCACCCAGGCGCTATGGGCAGAGACACAAGGCACAGGCGTGAAAGTACTCGCCGTTTGCCCGGGGGCCACGGACACGCCCTTCTTTGAAATCGCCGGAGAGGCTGCAGCCGCTGGATCCATGCGGACCCCGGAGCAGGTTGTAGACACCGCCATGTCCGCGATCCGCGGGAATAAGCCGAGCGTCGTGGATGGCCGGCTCAACTCCTTTGTTGCCCGGGTTGCCGTCAAGCTGCTCCCGGAGAAGCTTGTGATCGCGGCCGCCGGACGGGCCGTGCGCCCGGCCAACTAGTCCCCACCGGCTCCCAGCCGTCGCGAGCGAGCTTTCCCAACCGGAGTTCGAGCGGCTGGAACACTACCTGCGGAACTAAGAATCCGGACTTGGGATCGGCCCAGTGCGCGGGACACCGCCAGGCAGCAGCGAACCGCGGGCCGCACCTACCATGCCTTCCACTGCGCGGGCCAGGTGCGTACCGCGGTCGCTGACGCCGTCCCAGCGCACCAGCGCCTGGGCATTCAGGCCGTCCACCATGCCCAGGATCTGCCAGGCAACTGACGGAGCGTCGGACGTCTCGAACTCACCAGCGTCGATCCCCGCTTCGACGACGCGCTGCACCACCGCTTGCCACGCATCCATCTGCTCACGGACGCAGGCTGCGAGCGCTTCGTTCCGCCGCCCCAGGGTCCACGCCTCCACCCAGATGGCAGTGACATCGAGGCGGCTGCCGTCCATGAGCGTTTCGAGGAGCATCCCGAGTTGTTCCAGGGGAGTCGGCAGCCTCTCCAGAAGGCCCGCGACCTCCTCGGTCTCCGCCGCCACGATGGTCGCAAAGATGCCTGCCACGAGGGCCTCCACATTGGGCTGGTAATGCGCAACAAGCCCCGAGGCCACACCCACCCGCGCTGCCACGTTGCGCAGGGTGATGGCGGAAAGCCCCTGCTCAAGCGCTATTTCCCTGGCGGCCTCGGCTATTTCGGCCGCGCGTTCGGCCGGCGTCTTCCGCGCAGCGCGTTTCTGTATGGTGCTTGACATCACACAACAGTCTAAAGTAGTTTTCTTCTTATTGATCACGCGATCAACAAGAACGTGCCGAAGGGCACCCACCCAGCCGCACGCCAGGGCAAGGACGCCCTGGCCCTCGCGGCTACCACCTCACAACACAGAGGAGACTTCCATGGCCTGGAGAATGCCAGCCGAAACCGCACCCCACGAGCGCACCTGGATGGCGTTCCCCCGCACTGGCCTGACCTTGGGCGAGGACCCCGCTTCGGCGGAAGAAGCGTACGCAGCCTGGACCGCCGTCGCCCATGCAGTGTCCGAGTTCGAGCCTGTCACCATGGTGGTAGACCCCAGCGAACGAGACCGGGCCAGCCGCATGCTCGGCGCCGGAATCGAACAGCTTGAGGCTCCCCTCGACGAGTTCTGGATGCGCGACGTCGGAGCCACGTTCGTCGTCGACGACGAGCGTCCCGGCGTGCTCGGCGCAGTCGACTGGATCTTCAACGGCTGGGGCGCCCCGGCTTGGTCCGAATGGGAGAAGAGCGCCGGAATGGCCCGCTTCGTCGCCGAAGCGTCCGGTGCGGAGCTGGTCACCTCCTTGCTGGTCAACGAAGGCGGCGCCATCCACGTCGACGGCGAAGGCGCTGTCCTCGTCACCGAAACCGTCCAGCTGGATCCACGCCGAAACCCTTACGCGGACAAGGCACGCGTGGAGGCGGAACTGTCACGGACGCTGGGCACTACCCACACCGTGTGGGTACCGCGAGGCCTCACACGTGACTACGAGGACCTCGGCACGCGCGGCCACATCGACATGGTGGCCACGCTTCCCGCCCCCGGCCGCGTCCTCCTGCACTCGCAGACCAATCCCGGGCACCCCGATTTCGAGGTCAGCCGCACCCTCCAGCGGTTCTTCGAAACCCAGCAGGACGCCGCGGGCAAGCCGTTCGAGATCACTTTGCTTCCCGCGCCTGCAACCCTGCGCGACGAGGAAGGCTTCGTCGACTGGAGCTACGTCAACCACCTCGTAGTCAACGGCGGCGTGATTGCGTGCGGCTATGGCGAGGAGCGGGCCGACGCCCTGGCCGCGGAAATCCTGGCGGAGGCCTACCCGGGCCGCCGCGTCGTCACCGTGGACGCCCGGCCGATCCTCGCCCGGGGCGGAGGAATCCACTGCATCACCCAACAGCAGCCCAAACTCAACAGCCAGGCCGCACGATGAGCCGCTTCGACGTCGTCGAGGCCTCCATCGCGCAGTTGCGCGCCGCACTGGAGGCCGGCGAGGCAACCAGCGAGGAACTCACGCAGGCCTATCTGGACCGCATCGACGCCTACGACCGAAACGGCATCAAGCTGAACGCACTTGTTGTCATGAACCCCCACGCGCTCGCAGATGCCCGGGCCTCCGACGAGCGCCGCGCACGCGGCGCCACCCTCGGGCCCCTCGACGGCATTCCCTACACCGCCAAGGACAGCTACCTGGCCAAAGGGCTCACGGCCGCCGCGGGCTCCCCCGCGTTCGAGAACCTCATCGCCCAACGCGATGCCTTCACCATCGAACGCCTCCGCGCGGCAGGCGCCGTGCTCATCGGCCTGACCAACATGCCACCCATGGCAAACGGCGGCATGCAGCGCGGCGTCTATGGACGCGCCGAGAGCCCTTACAACGGCGATTTCCTCACCGCGGCTTTCGGGTCCGGGTCCTCGAACGGCTCGGGCACCGCGACCGCGGCGAGCTTCGGAGCCTTCGGCCTGGGCGAGGAGACCTGGTCCAGTGGCCGCGCGCCGGCGTCGAACAATGCCTTGTGCGCGTACACACCGTCGCGTGGAGTCATCTCGGTGCGCGGCAACTGGCCGCTGGTTCCCACCATGGACGTCGTGGTGCCCCACACCCGGTCCATGGCAGACCTTTTCGAACTGCTCGATGTCATTGTTGCCGACGACGCCGAAACACGCGGCGACTTCTGGCGCGCGCAACCGTGGGTGGAGATCCCGGCAGCGTCCCGGGTCCGTCCGGCTTCCTACCCGGCACTGGCACCTGCCGACGTCGACGGCGCGCGCTCGGCACTGAAGGGCAAGCGCTTCGGGGTGCCGGCCATGTACATCAACGCGGACCCCGACGCCGGTACCAGCGGAACTCCCGGCATCGGCGGACCCACCGGCCAGCGAATCCACACGCGCGAATCCGTGATCGAACTCTGGGAGGCTGCCCGGCGGGACCTCGAAGCCGCAGGCGCCGACGTCGTGTTGGTGGATTTCCCCGTGGTGTCCAACTACGAAGGTGACCGCCCGGGCGCGCCCACCATCGCCACCCGCGGACTGGTGAGCCCGGAATATCTTCGACGGGAGATCGTCGATCTCTCGGCCTGGGCGTGGGAGGACTTCCTCGCAGCCAACGCCGATCCGGCGCTCAACAGCCTGGCCGACGTCGACGGCGCCACGATCTTCCCGCACCCGGACGGCGCGCTTCCGGACCGCTATGACGGGTTCGACGACGACATCGCCGACTACCCGGCGCACATCCGCGCTCACCGGGTTGCTTCCGCGACCGACATCCCGTGCCTCGAAGAAGGCCTTCGCGGACTCGAAGAGACCCGGCGGGTTGACCTTGAGGAATGGATGGACGGTCTCGCCCTGGATGCGGTCATCTTCCCGGCCGCCGCCGACGTCGGACCAGCCGACATGGACGTCAACGAATCCTCAGCCGATCTCGGCTGGCGCAACGGCGTCTGGGTGGCCAATGGCAACCTCGTTCCGCGGCATCTGGGGATCCCGACGGTCACCGTGCCGATGGGGACCATGAGCGATACCGGCATGCCCGTGGGGCTCACGTTCGCCGGCCGCGCGTACGACGACACTGCACTGCTGGCCCTGGCAGCGGCCTTCGAAGCAACAGGCGAGCGCCGCACCGTTCCTCCGCGCACGCCGCGCCTGGACTAAAGGATCAGGTGGACTCGTCGTCGAAAGGAGCCTTCTGCCCGGCCGCCAACCGCACAACCGGGCGGGCAGGAGGCTGGACCGGGGCGGGGACGACCGGCTCAGGAAGCGGCTCGTCCTCCAGGAGGGCTTCGCGGATAATACGGCGGGGGTCGTATTGGCGTGGATCCATTTTCCGCCAATCGATGTCCTCGAATTCCGGGCCGAGCTCCTGGCGGATCTTTTCCTGCGCGCCGGAGGCCATGCGCCGCAGTTCGCGGATAAGCCGCCCCAGCTTCCTCGCGTACTCCGGAAGCTTGGTTGGTCCAAGGACCAAAACAGCAATGATCAGGAGAAGGACTACCTTCTCGACCGAAATATCGATCATGGCTCCATTCTAAATCCAGCGCCCGGGCGCGCCGGGCGGCAGGGGGCTTGGAAGACCGGGCTTAGGAGATCGCGTACAACGCGACGGCAAGTCCCTGCATGCTGTGTGTCAACGGCAAACTTCAAGAACACGGAAGCCAGCGCCGGCTGGCGCCATCGCCCCGGCCATGGCAGCATCGGACGGTGACTACAGATACCCGTCCGTACGTCGAGCCCGGGCGGCCGGAACCTGCCGTTCCGCTACTTGGCGGGGACGTGACGGAGGGGCTCGTCCGGGTCGGCGACACGGTGCGGCGCCCTGTAAGCGATGCTTCGCAGCGGGTCCGCCGCCTCCTTGACTACCTGCAATTGGCCGGTTTCCAGGGAGCACCCCGCTTCCTGGGCATCGACGGAAGCGGCAGGGACACCCTGAGTTTCGTTCCCGGCGACACGGCCGGCCGCCCCTGGCCAAGCTGGGTCGCCGATGAATCGAGCGCCGTCAGCGTCGCCCGCTTGGTGCGCAGCTACGATGACGCCGTGCAACCGCTCGGCATACCCGGCTGGGCACGCACGGGCGAGGATGCCGATCCGCAGGGGTGCCCGAGCTCGATTGCGGGACCGGCGACATTCCTCGCCCACATGGACATCACCCCGGAGAATGTCGTCTTCCGGCAAGGTACCGCCGTCGCCCTGATCGACTTCGATTTGCTGCGCCCCGCAACCCGGGCGGAAGAAGTCGCGAACTTACTCCTCTGGTGGGGCGCCTGGATGCCCGACGCCGACCGCGATCCTGTGATGCGCAAGGTCGACGCCGCCTCCCGCGGTGCCGTGCTGGTGGACGCCTATGGCCTGGGTCCAGTTGATCGCGCCAAGGTAGTCGAGGTGGCCAGGAACGGCGCCGACCGTTCCTGGCATTTGATGCGGCACAGGGCACTCACCCAGGGCGGCGGCTGGAAGAGGATGTGGGACGAAGGCGTCGGTGACAAGATTCTTCGCCGCCAGGCGTGGCTGGCCGAAAACGCCGCAGTTCTCCACGCCGCAATAACCTGAGCGGCCTCTAGACCTCGTCGAGGTGACGCAGGAGAAAGGGAAGTGTGGCCCGCATCGTCCGCAGATCGCCGTCGCTGGCTGCTTGCTCCCCAAGGTAGTCTCCGTGGTTTCCCGGCACGATCATCAGCCGGCTCCCCGGGATGGCCCGCGCCATCTGCACCCCGTGCTCGGGTTTGATCACGTCACGGTCGGCGAGCAACACGAGGGTCGAGGCCGTGATGGAGCCCAATTGCTCGTCGGACCATCCGGGAAACGTCAGCATTCGCTGGCTGTCCAGGACAAAGAGTTTCTCAAGGTGTTGCGGGTCCGGATTGAGCTTGCGGTCGGCGTCCCGGTAGACCTCGGGCATGTCTGCGGAGGTGGCGTTTTGGAGCCCATCCCAGAAGCCATCCACCATGCCATCGGGTGCGGCCATCGACGACGCGATGATCAACTTTCGTACCACCCCAGGATGTTCCATGGCCAAGGCAAGCGCGGTGTGGCCGCCGGCACTGAAGCCGAGCACATCCACCAACCGCACGTCCAGCTGACGAAGGACTGCCTCGACGTCTGCGGCTGAGTTTTCGGCGGTGAGGGGGCGGTCGATCGGCGCCGTGTGGCCATGACCTTCCTCTTCGACGGCGATGACTTGCCTCGTCCCGGTCAGCAGCGGGATGAGCTCCCGGAAGTTCGACTCGATCGTGGAACCGCCGCCATGGATCAATAACAAGGGCGTGCGGCCCGGCCGGCGTTTGCCATGAACCTCGTAATACATCCGCAAGGGGCCGTTGTCCGCGTAGCCGTGCTCAAAGTCCACGTCCCCACCCTAACTGCCGGCTGTAGCTACTTGGCAAGGGATTGAGGAACTCAACGCGCCTCAACAATTCGATTAATGAGAATGATTATTGATAGCATCAATGCTCATTCATCGCTCCTATCCGAAAGTTCCCCATGCACCCTGCCCTCCTGGTTCAAGACCTGAGGGTGTCCCTCCGGGGACGCGCCCTCATTGACGGAGTCAGCTTCGCTCTTGACCGGGGTCAAAGACTGGCCCTTCTCGGAGCCTCGGGTTCCGGCAAGTCCCTGACCGCGGCCGCCCTCCTGGGACAGCTTCCAGCCGCGATGAGTGCTTCCGGACGGTTGCAGATCAACGGAGTAGACGTGCCGTTGTCCAAGAGGCGAAGCAGGCGCGCGGGGATCACCGCAATCCATCAGGACCCGATGTCCTCGCTCAATCCCTTGGTACGCCTGGGCAAACAGCTTGAGATCCCGCTACGTCATGCCGGCCTTTCGGTGCCCGCGGCACGGCAACAGGCACTTGAACTCCTCGTGTCGGTGGGAATAGAGGAAGCCGAACGGACCATGGAAAGCTTCAGCGGCGAATTGTCGGGCGGCCAGCTGCAGCGGGTCTGCATCGCTCTCGCCCTGGCCTGCCGCAGCACCGTCCTCGTGGCGGATGAACCCACCACCGCACTGGACATGGTCAGCCAGGCCAAGGTCCTCGATGCCTTGTCCTTGTATTCGGAATCCACCCATTCCACAGCCGAGCAATCCACAGCCGCCGCGATGTTGTTCATTACACACGACCTCGCCGTGGCTGCGGCCTTTTGCCACCAGGCCCTTGTCCTGGGTTCCGGCCGGATCGTCGAGGAGGGACCGATGCAGTCGCTCCTGGAGCGGCCCAAGCACCCATACACGAAGCAGCTGGTGGACGCCGCCCATGCCGGCTTCGATTCCCTGCCCTCCGAAGCCACCGCGCCCTCGGAAGCAACGGCATGAATGCGGTATTGAGCGCCGACGAGCTGGGTCTGTGCTACCCGGGCAGAGGGCTCCTGAAGCAACGGTCAGCCCGGCCCGCGTTGCGGGACGTTTCCCTCGGCATCGCCGCCGGCGACAGCATCGGGCTCGTGGGCTCCTCGGGCGCCGGTAAATCCACGCTCCTGCGGATCTTGCTTGCTTTGGAGAAGCCGGATGCCGGAACCGTCGCTTTCAATGGCTCCCCGGTTGTGCCCGGCCCGGCTTCGTCCTTGAGGTGGTACCGCCGGGCGGTGCAATACATCCCGCAGAATCCGTCCGCGAGCCTTGACCCGGCCATGAGCGTGGAACGCCTCCTCCTGGAACCCCTGAGGCAACTGCGCATCGACGGAGACCACCGCGGGATGATCCTGGATGCCCTGCAGCGGGTCGATCTCGAACCGGGCATGCTGACGCGCCGGCCCCGGGAACTCTCCGGCGGGCAAAAGCAACGCGTGGCCATTGCACGGGCCCTGGTCCCCGCGCCGAGCATCCTTCTGGCAGACGAGCCGGTCAGCGGACTCGATCTTCCCCTCAGGAATACGGTCCTGGAGCTCATGGAACAGCTGGTCCATCGGGACGGGCTGGGGCTCCTGTTCGTCTCCCACGACCTGGCCGCCGTCGCCCGCCTGTGCCCTCAAACCCTGGTCCTCTCCGGGGGACGCGTGGTGGAACAAGGACCCACGGCGGCCGTATACGCCAACCCGGCGACCCGGGAAGCCAAAGAGCTCGTAACCGCCATCCCCCGGCTGAACAGAAACAAGGAAAAAGACAAGCCATGAAGGATGTGATCCCGCGCGCGGAGCCCTCGCCCCGGCTCCTGCTGGCCAGCCAGCTCATCTTCAACCTAGGCTTTTACTCGGTTGTCCCCTTCCTGGCGGTATCGATGCGCGAGGACTTTGGCATGGGTGCAATGATCGTGGGAATCGTCCTCGGAGCCCGGACCTTCGCCCAGCAAGGATTGTTCCTCATGGGCGGTGCAGCCGCGGATCGTTGGGGAGCCCGGCCCGTGATGATCGCCGGGTGCCTGGCCAGGATTTCCGGGTACCTTCTGTTGCTCTGGGCTTCGGACTTCCCCCTTTTCCTCCTGGGAGCTGTCATCACAGGGGTGGGTGGTGCCCTCTTCTCACCCGCTTTGGAGAGCCTAGTCGGCGCGGCCGAAGAACGACGTGCGGCCATTCAGCCCCACAAAACCACTGTTTTTGCGCTGCTGGTCATTTTCGGAGAAATCGGGGCCGTAGCGGGTCCCCTGCTGGGCTCCGTCCTGCTCGGGACCGGCTTCGACACTGCCTTGCTCGTCGGGGCGGGCATCTTCGCCGTGATGGCTGTGGTCTTCGCAGCTTTCCTTCCAGCGACAAACGCGGGTGCGGTCAAGACGTCCGCCGGACACGCGGCGGCCGCACCGGCGTCGGACGCTTGGTCCTGTCTCAGGAAGAAGCGCTTCGTCTCATTCGCGACCTTCTATAGCGTCAACCTCTTTGCCTACAACCAGCTCTACTTCGGGCTACCCATCGAGCTGGAACGAAGCGATGCGGGTTTGGGTGCGCTTTCGGCGATTTTCGCCTACGCATCCATTGTGACCATCGCCCTGCAGTGGCCCATCGCCAGGCTCATGAAACGGACGGGGGCGGGTGTAGCGCTCGCTGCGGGATTTGCCGTCCAGGCCTTGGGGTTCATCGCTATCGCAGCCATGGCCGCCTTCCCCCCGCCTGCTGCATTTCCTGCGCTGCCGGCGTTCCTGCTGGTCACCGCGCTCGCCCTCGGACACATGTGCGTGGGACCCGTTGCCATGGATCTGGTCCTCGATTTTGCCTCGGGACACCCCACCGGCGCCTACTATGGCCTGCTCGCCAGCTGCGGCGGAACGATGGTTCTCCTCGGCAATGTCCTCCTGGCTCCCTTCTATGAACAGGCCGCCACACCATCCGCTGCCGCGGCCACTCCGTGGCTGATGTCGGCAATCTTCGCCATAACGTCCGCGGCTCTCATTGGCCGTTTCCTTCCGGCACCGGCCCCGGCGCCGCGGCCGCAACAACTCCACTCCGTCTAATCCACTCGCACCCACAAAAGACAGGCACCCCATCCATGGCTATTCCACGTCCAAAAGCTATTGCCGCGATACTCCTCTCCTCCGCGATGGCCGCAGCACTGACCGCTTGCTTCGCCCAAGGCAACACTCCAGCTACCAGCAGCACTGATTCCCGAATCAAAGTAGCCATGTTGCAGCCACCCCGTTCAGGACTCACTCCCCTGAGCGACGACGCCTTCAAGCTCTCACGTTGGAAGACCGCCGAGACACTGATTGTTCTGGATGCCCTCGGCGATGCCCAGCCATCGCTTTCAACAGCCTGGAAGCAACTGGACAGCAAGAACTGGCGCTTCGAACTCCGCACAGGCGTGAAATTCCATGACGGGACGCCTCTGACGGCCGAGCAAGTGGCAGCATCGTTGACGGCGGCGGCCAACGCAAAGCCCAGGCCCCGGATCCTCGACGGCGTCCAGCTGAGCGTCCGCACGGACGGCGTGAACGCCGTCGTCGTGACCACCCAAACGGACGACCCCCTGGTTCCGCAGCGGCTTTCCAGCCCGCAGCTTTCCATCCTTGCCGCGTCCGCCTACAAGCCCGGCGGGGTCGTGAGCCCCATCAACGCCGGAACGGGCCCCTATGTCCTTGCGTCCGCGGACGGCACCAGCTCGGCAACACTCAACCGCTTCGCTGACTATTGGGGCGAGAAGGCGGCGAGCGGCGGCGTCGACGTCCAATACGTTCCCGACGGTACGGCGCGCGCGGCCGCGCTGAGGACCGGAACTGCCGACGTCGTGGAGGCCATTCCCGTCGGGCAGGTCTCCCAGATCAAGACGGAGCTGATTCATGAAGTCCCCATGCCCCGCACCAATACCCTCTATTTGAACACCAAGGCGGGTCCCTTCGCGGATCCGGCTGTCCGGGCAGCGGCACGCAGCTCGGTGGAACGGGACACCATTGTCGACCGGGTCTACGAGGGACGTGCGGACATCGCCGAAGGCCTTCTGGGTCCGGCTCTCCCCTGGGCCGCCAAGGAGCGGCAAAACACCACATACGTCGAAACCCTGAAGAGGCGCGCGGAAGCAGCCCCCGCCAATGGCCGCCGCATCAAACTCGGCACGTTCACGGACCGGGCAGAATTGCCTGAAGTTGCCGTGCAGCTTGAGCAGCAGCTCGAAGCCGCCGGCTTCATCGTCGAGCAGGAAGTCCGCGAGTACCAGCACATCGAGGCAGACGCCCTTGCCGGCAGGTTCGACGCGTTCATCCTGTCCCGGGCCACGGTCCTCGACTCCGGCGACCCCGTCGCCTACATGTTCAGCGACTTCTCCTGCAAAGGCTCCTTCAATATCTCCCAATTCTGCGATGCAGAGGTGGACGCAGCACTGGGCAAGGCCGCAGCCATTCCGGCAGGCCCGGAGCGCCGGGCGGCCATTGCCGCCGCCGAGGCGCTGATCCTCTCCAAGGATGCGGCCGTGCCGCTGCTGCACGAACGCGTCATCCAAGGCGAATCAGCCAGGATCCGCAATGTGGAACGTGATCCCCGCGAGCGCGCACTGATCACCAGCAAGACAGGAATCGCCGGCTGATGCGGGCCCCGGCGTTCATCAAGACCGCGGCTTCCCGGGCCGTGGCACTCTTCGCCATCGTTGTGCTGATCGGGCTCTTGCCATGGCTTTCGGGGCAAAGGCCGGAATACACCATCCTGCGGGCGCGGTACGCCGACCGGGAAGCGACTGATGAAACGCTGGGCATGATCCGCGCGGAGCTCGGACTCGATCGAGGACCACTGCACATCTTCCTCGACTGGGCCGGAGGCCTTTTGCGTGGGGATATGGGAAATTCCTGGATCACCAATACGCCTGTTGGCCCCGGCACCGTGGAAACCCTCGGAGTCTCCGTCACCCTGATGGCGTGCGCGGTGGCCGTTGCAACGGTGGTGTCCACCGCACTGTGCGTTCCTTCCGTGATGCGCGGGCTGGCCGGGAACCCCGGGCGAGGCTCCGGCATCGTGGCGGCGGCCATGACTGCCCTCCCCGAGTTCCTTTTGGCAGCGATGCTCCTTATCATCGGTGCGGTTTGGCTGGGCTGCTTCCCGCCCTATGGCTGGCAGGGCCTGGACCACGCGGTATTGCCGGCCCTCTCCCTTGGCCTGCCCGCCGGCGGCCTCATCGGGCGGCTGCTTGCCGACGCCATCAGCCTGGCGTTCGCCGAAAAATGGGTGGCCACGTGGGCCATGGCAGGAGCCAGCCGCTCCAGGCTCACCGCGGCGGTGCTCCGCCGGGCCCTGCCATCGGTGACGAGCCAGATCGGGCTTGTCCTCATTGGCCTCACCGGCGGGGCCGTCGCAGTGGAGAAGGTCTTCGCGATTCCAGGTTTGGGCCGTGCGGTCCTGGGCGCGGCAAGCGCCCAGGACATACCGGCGCTGCAGGCGGGAGTACTGGCCCTCCTGATGCTGGCCATCGGGGCAGGTTCCCTGAGCGCCGGGGCCCGATACCTTCTGTTGGGAGCGGCACTGCGCTCGGGGACACTTCCGGTTCCGGACCCGCCGGGAAGTTCACGACGGCGGGATGCCACCGTTCCGCTCGTTGCGGCGGGAGCGTTGCTGCTCATCGTCGTCGCAGGCTTGCTTCGCGATCCATTCACCTCAAAACATGCGCGGCTTGCAGTCCCGGGCTTCGAACTGCCCTTCGGGGCCGATGCCAGCGGACGGGACCTCCTTGCGCGGGTAGGACACGGGGCCGTGTCCACGTTGGGAACGGCTTTGCTCGTGGTGCTGGCGTGCCTTGTGATCGGGATTGTCGTCGGGCTCTTCCCGCTCGCCGCGACCGGTCCCCTTGAAGTAGCCAACGCCGCTCCGCCCATCCTGGCCGGCCTGATCGTTGCCGTGATGACCGGGCCTTCGGCCGAAGGTGCGGCGCTAGCGGTCACCTTGGTCAGTTGGGCACCCCTGGCCGCCCACACGGCGGCCTTGGCGCAGGAAGCCAGGGCGCAGCCCCACGTGAAGATCCTTCCGGTCCTGGGCGTGGGAAGGGTCCGCATCCTCTGGCGCTATATGCTCCCTGCCGTCGTCGGCCCGGTGTTCAGGCATTCCATGCTCCGGATACCGGGGATCGCACTCGCCTTGGCTGCCTTGGGGTTCCTCGGACTCGGCCCCCATCAGCCCTCGCCGGAGTGGGGCCTTATCCTTGCCGAGGGAATCAACTACGTGGAGCGTGCCCCTTGGGCCGTTGCCGCTCCGGCGTCGGCGTTGATCCTCGCCTCGATCCTGGCGGTTTCACTGTCGAGCGTGGCGTGGTCGCGCTCGCAGGGGTCAAGCAGTGAAGGCCGCCCTCAACAACCGACCAGTTTCGCCCCTGAAACTGGCGCGCCCGCCCGGAACCACGCGGCGGGAACCGGGAACCTGCGTCAAAAACAGTAGATCGTTGAGGAGGCCAACCCTCGAGGCGGGATCCCCGGCAATTGACTCATTCGAATATATGTTCGAAAATTGAAGCATGTCACCTCGCCTGTCTTCCGCCTCGCCGGCTTCGCTGCGCGATGACTTACAGGCGCAGATCCACCTCATGCAGGGTAAGCGCGGAAGCGAACGTTCGCTGCCCGTACTCCCCTCGCTCAGCAGGCTCCTCCCGGGAGGACTGCGCCCGGGAGCGGCGTACTCCATACAGGGATCCATGTCGCTGGCCATGGCATTGATGGCAGGTCCGTCACGCAATGGCTCATGGTGCGGGGTAGCAGGGCTGCCTGACTTCGGGGTCGAGGCGGCAGCAGGTTTCGGCATTGCGCTCGACCGGTTGGTGCTGGTGCCTGACCCCGGGAGCAGCTGGACGCCGGTGATCGCCGCCATGGCGGATGTTCTCTCGGTGGTGCTCGCCCGTGCTCCGGAAAGAATCGCACCCGCCGAGGCTGCCCGCTTGGGAGCCAGGCTCCGGGAGCGGAGTTCCGTCCTCCTTGTCCTGGGACCATGGGCGCAAAGTGAAGCCGTCTTGCAAGTGAATGGATACGAGTGGGCAGGGCTCGGACAGGGGCACGGACATCTCGCCAAGCAGGAGCTCGAGCTCGAAGTCGCCCTGCGGGGCAGTTCCCGCCGGGCCTCCGTGGACCTTGCGGACAGCGGTCCGGTAGATCTGTCCCGGCATCGGATGGGAGCATGATGCTGTTTCAACTTGAAACCCCGGTGCGCGCGTTGGTGACCTGGTTCCCGGATTGGCCCCTTGTCGCCGCCCGCTTGGCAGACGCCCTCCCGCCTGATGTACCCGCGGCAGTCATAGGCCAAGGCGTCATAGCTGCTTGCTCCGCGGAAGCCCGGGCAGAGGGAGTGGTCCGGGGCCTGCGGCTGAGGGAGGCGCAGACCCGTTGTCCTGAACTGGTGGTATGTGCCGTTGATCCTGTGCGCGATGCGAGGGAATTCGAGCCTGTGGTCTCCTCCCTCGAGGAACGGACTCCTGGCGTGGAAGTGCTCCGCCCCGGCCTGTGCGCTATCCGGGCCAAGGGTGCCGCCCGATACTACGGCGGAGAAGAAGCGGCCGCAGGTGCCGTGCTGGAATCGGCGGACAGCCTCGGCGTGGAAGCCCGGGTGGGGATCGCCGATTCCGTGTTCGCCGCCGAGCAAGCCGCCCGGAGCACCAGCGAACTCTCTGCCGTTCTTGTCCTCCCGCCGGGTTCTTCCCGGGATTTCCTGGCTCCATTTCCGGTGGGAGTACTAGGCCAGCCAAAGCTGGCTTCCTTGCTCAAACGCCTTGGCATCCTCACCTTGGGGAATTTCGCCAATCTCCCTGCCGCAGATGTCCGGGCCCGTTTCGGGGCTGCCGGAATCACTGCGCACGCCTTGGCAAGCGGACAGGATCCTCGCAAAGTGGTCCCCCGGACTCCACCGCGGAAACTGGATCAACGGGTGGAATTCGAACCCGGCCTGGACCGGGTTGACCAACTCGCCTTCCAGCTCCGGGCCACGGCAGACGCCTTCGTGGCCGGGGTGCAGACGGAAGGCCTGGTCTGCACGGAGCTGAGGGTCCTGATCACCGACGAGGCAGGAAGCCGCTCCGAGCGGACGTGGGGCCACCCCCGCCACTTCACGGCCAGCGACGTCGTGGACAGGGTGCGTTGGCAGCTTCAGTCACAGCCTGTTGCCCAGAGCAGAATGCCCGACGGCGGGACGCACGACGGCGGCATGGCTCGCGGCGGGCTGTCGTCACCTGTCACTCGGGTCGAGTTCGTCCCCGTCCGGGTGGACTCCATCGCCCATCATGGGCGGGCGCTCTTTGGAGACGGAGCCGAGGAACAGATTCATCATGGACTCAGCCGGATCCAAAGCATGCTGGGACATGAAGCCGTAGTAGTGCCTGCGATCTCCGGAGGGCGCTTGCTGGCCGAGCGGCGCCGCCTGGTTCCTTGGGGAGATGCCTTGCCCGCGGGAACGGCCGCCCTGGCCTCCAGGCCGTGGCCCGGCAGGATTCCAGACCCGCAGCCCGCCACGGTGTTCGCTTCCCTCATCCCTGTCCTGCTTCTTGATGCGGACAAGGAAAAAGTCCGCACAGACCATCGAGGCGGATTGATGGCCCCGCCAAAGTGGTTCTGTCCCGGCGGAGACCCTGCACGACGCCGACTCGTAGCTCAGTGGGCAGGACCCTGGCCGCTGAAACAGCGGTGGTGGGACGCCGACCATCGCCTTGAAGCTGACCGGTTTCAGCTTGTGGACGGGAACGGAGAGGCCTGGCTCCTTCTCCTGGACGAGCAGAACTGGTGGGCCGAGGCCCGCTACGACTGAACGCCCGGGTCGAACACCGAACTTTTAGTCAGGAAGACAAAAATGGCTTGGAACAACCCGTCAATCCCATGGTCGGAGTTCGAACGCACGCTGTCGGACCGGCGAGTGCCGGAGATCGGCAAGGCCACAGGAGACGGCGGTGACAGCCCCGCCTGGTCAAGGAAGCGCGGGCCATACCGCCCGGTCCCCCTCGATCCGGCAAGGGTCGCGTCCAGGGCGGGTGCCGCCGTCGTGCCTTATGCCGAACTGCACGCGCATTCGCACTACAGCTTCCTGGACGGCGCCTCCTCACCCGAGAAACTGGTTGAGGAGGCGGTCCGGCTGGGCATCCATGCCCTCGCGCTGACCGATCACGACGGCTTTTACGGGATCGTGCGGATGGCGGAGGCCGCCGAAGCCTACGAGTTGAAGACAGTGTTCGGCGCTGAGCTGTCCCTCGGACTCAGCAAACCCCAGCAAGGGGAAGCCGACCCCGAAGGTGACCATTTGCTCGTCCTCGCCCGCAAGGAAGAGGGCTACCACCGCTTGGCAGGGGCGATGACGTCCGCGCATCTGGCGGCCGATGCCGAGAAAGGCCATCCCATCTACGACCTCGATGCGCTGGCGCATTCCCTGAGGGGCCACTGCCTGGTGCTGACCGGATGCCGCAAAGGCTCGGTCCGGAGGGCCCTCCTTAGCGACGGCGAGCAAGCCGCCGCCCTTGAGGTGGAGGAGTTGATCGAGAGATTCGGGCGGGAAAACGTGGTGGTGGAGCTCTTCGATCACGGGAATCCCCTCGACAGCAGCCACAACGACGCCCTCGTCCGTATTGCCGACCGTGCGGGCATACCTTTCATCGCCAGCAACGCCGTCCACTATGCGTCCCCGGAGGGATACCCGCTGGCCACGGCCATGGCGGCTGTCCGGGCACGCCGCAGCTTGGAGGAACTTGACGGGTGGCTGCCCGCAAGCAGCGGCGCCCATCTGCGGAGCGGTTCCGAGATGGCGGCGCGGTTCGCCCGCTACCCGGGCGCGGTGGAACGGACTGTCGAGATCGCTGACGAGCTGGCGTTCCAGTTACGGGCCGCCCGCCCGAAGCTCCCCAAGCTTGATGTTCCTGCAGGGCACAGCCTTATCACCTGGCTACGGCAGCTTGTTGAAGAAGGCGTCAGGGACAAATACCCGGACGCCGACGAACGGGTCCATCGCCGGATTGAACAGGAACTCGCGGTGATCGAGGCGAAGAACTTCCCCGGTTATTTCCTGATTGTGCACGACATTGTGAAGTTCGCCCGTTCCCGCGGCATCCTCTGCCAAGGCCGGGGTTCCGCGGCGAACTCGGCCGTCTGTTACGCGTTGGGGATCACCGCCGTCGACAGTATCTTCTACAACCTTCCGTTTGAGCGTTTCCTCTCCAGCCTGCGCGAGGAAGAACCGGACATCGACGTCGATTTCGACTCTGACCGGCGGGAAGAAGTCATCCAATACGTCTACCGCAAGTACGGACGGTTTAACGCGGCCCAGGTGGCGAATGTCATCAGTTACAGACCGAAGAACGCCGTCAGGGACATAGCCAAGGCGCTCGGCTACAGCCAGGGCCAGCAGGACGCCTGGTCCAAGCGGCTCGACCACTGGGGAGACCTCAGCGAAGGCAAGACCAATAACATCCCGGGCCCGGTGCTGGACCTTGCTGATCAGATACTCGGCTTCCCCCGGCACCTGGGCATCCACTCGGGTGGCATGGTCCTCACCGAACGGCCTGTTGGCGAGGTGGTACCCATCGAGCGTGCCCGGATGGAAAACCGCACGGTCCTCCAATGGGACAAGGACGATTGCGAATGGATGGGCCTGGTGAAGTTCGACCTTCTCGGCCTCGGCATGCTCGCCGCCCTGCAGTACTCCTTTGATTTGATCGACAAGCACTTCGGTGAGCGCTGGACCATCGAGACCATCCCGCGGGAAGAACCGGCCGTCTACGACATGCTCTGCCGGGCCGACTCGATCGGGGTGTTCCAAGTGGAATCACGGGCCCAGATCAGCACGCTGCCGAGGCTGAAGCCGAGGGAATTCTACGATCTGGTGGTCGAAATCGCGCTGATCCGCCCAGGTCCTGTCCAAGGCGGTGCCGTCCACCCGTACATCCGACGCCGTGCAGGCACGGAAAAGGTCACGTACCTGCATCCATTGCTGGAGCCCGTGCTTAAGCGGACCTTGGGCGTGCCCTTGTTCCAGGAGCAGCTGATGCAGATGGCGGTTGCCGTGGGTGGCTGCACCGCCGAGGATGCGGACCTCCTCCGCCGCGCGATGGGCTCCAAACGGGGCCGGGAGAAGATCGAGTCGCTGGAGGCCAAGCTCTATGCGGGGATGGCGGCCAACGGGATCAGCAAGGACGACGCCGACGCCATCTACGCCAAGATCCAGGCCTTTGCGAACTTCGGTTTCGCGGAGTCCCATTCCTTGAGCTTCGCAGTGTTGGTCTACGCGAGCTCGTGGCTGAAGCTGCACTATCCGGGCGCTTTCCTCGCGTCCCTGCTTCGGGCACAACCCATGGGTTTTTACTCCCCGCAAACCCTCGTGGCGGATGCCCGCAGGCACGGGGTCCACGTACTGCGCCCGGATGTACTGCATTCCCTTGCCGAGGCGACCCTCGAAGTGCTCGGCGAGGCCACAACGGCCGAGGCGGGCCAGGTGGGCGGCATGGATTCCTGCCTGGATTTCCACCAGCCGGAGATCGGCCTCTTCCAGCAGGATCAACCACGCGAGGACCACCTGCACCGGCGGGACGGCTCACATGCGGTGCGGTTGGGGCTCGACGGCGTCACGTCCATCGGGACCGAGGTGGCGAAGCGGATCGTCGCCGAGCGTGAGGAGCATGGTGCCTACCGGGACATGGCGGATCTGTCCCGCCGGGCGAATCTCAGCGCGGACCAGCTCGAGGCACTCGCGTCGGCCGGCGCGCTCGATTCGCTGGGGATGAACCGCCGCGAAGCACTGTGGCAGGCCGGCGATGCCGCGCTTGAGCGGGAAGGACAATTGCCAGGGACCCACGTCGCCGTCCAGCCGCCGTTGCTGCCCGAGCTCTCTCCCCTGGAAAATGTTGCCTACGACATGTGGGCCACAGGAATCAGTACCGATGACCACCCGATGCGCCATGCCCGCGGGGACCTGGATTCCAGAGGGGTGCTGCGGGTGGACCGGCTTTCCCGGGTCGAGTCCGGTACTCGTGTTGAAGTGGCCGGGGTCGTGACCCACCGTCAACGTCCCCAGACCGCGCAAGGGATCACCTTCGTCAATCTGGAGGACGAGAGCGGCATCCTCAACGTCATCTGCAGCGTTGGCCTCTGGAAGAGGCATCGCCGCGTGGCCCGGGAATCATCCGCACTGATCGTCCGGGGTTTCCTTGAACGATCGCCGGAAGGAGTCACCAATCTCGTGGCGGACAAGCTGGAACCCTTGGTCCTGACAGTGAAGTCCAACTCCCGCGATTTCAGGTAGCCGGAAACCAGGCCCGGGCCGGGTTGGTCACTGTCGGGGCGTCCCGGAACTGTTCGGGCTGTGCCACCCAGCCTACGCCGTTGGCGATGACCCTCTGGATCTGCGGTTGGTGGTAGACGGGGTACTCCTGGTCGCCCGGGCTGAAGTAGAAGATCCGCCCCTTGCCACGGGAGAACGTCACGCCGGAGCGGAACACCTCGCCGCCTTCGAAGGAGCTGATGAAGATCAAGTCGTCCGGCTCCGGGATGTCGAAGAGCTCGCCGTACATCTCCTGTTTGGGGATCAGAATGGGGCTTTCGACGCCGGCGGCGATCGGGTGCGATGGCTTGACCGTCCACACGAGCTCGCGTTCGCCGTCGTTGCGCCATTTGAGCGAACACGTTGTACCCAGCAGCCGGGTGAAGATCTTCGCGAAATGCCCCGAGTGCAGCACCACGAGGCCTGCCCATCCCGCCCAAAACATGCCGTTGGACGCGTTCCACCACTTCATCGCCCACCTCGTGGTGCGCGATGTGTCCCCACCAGAGCAGGACGTCGGTGGCAGCCAGGGTTTCCTCGTCCAGCCCGTGTTCGGGGTCGGTGAGGGTCGCCGTCGATATCCCGGCATCCGGGAAGAAGCCCCGCAGGCCGGCGGCAATGGCACCGTGGATGCCGTCCGGGTACATCTCCGCCATGGTGTCCGGTTCGTTGCGCGACTCGTGGACGGCTTCGTTCCATACGACGATCTTCAGTTTCTTGTCAGTCATCAGAGCACCACTTCGCGCTGTTCGAGGGCGGACTTGTAGCAGGCATCAAGGATAAGGGCCCGGCTCAGGGCGAGCGATCCGTCGTGTTGTCCCCAGACCGTCTCCCCGCCGCGGATCGCGGCAATGAAGTCGTCGACGACGGCCTGGTGGGCAAGGCCGGGGAGGGCTTCGGGCTCGTAGTCGGCGTTTTCGCCGTCTTTCTCCGTGAAGATCTTCAAGCTGCCGACCGGCTGCAGCGGCGCCCCGACGGCGCGCAGTTCGGCACCGCCGTCCGTCCCGTAGACCGTGAAGTCGAGGAGGTCGTCCATCTCACGGTAGCTCGCCCAACCCGCTTCGAGGATCAGGGTGCCGCCGCCTTCGAGCCGGATGAAGGCAGAGGCGAAATCCTCTACTTCGAATTTGTGGCTCGCGGGCCCAGCGGTGTACCGGGCGTTGCCGCCACGGCCCTGCGGACCCAGCTCCGAGTGTGTCTGCGCCGAGACGGACAGGACCTTGGGCTCGCCCAACAGGTGGAGCGAGTAGTCCAGCACGTGGACTCCGATGTCGGCCAGCGGACCGCCGCCGGACAGCTCAGGATTGGTGAACCAGCTGCCGAGGGTAGGGATTCCGGCGCGGCGCAGCCAGGAGGCCTTGGCGTAGTACGGACGTCCGAGTCCGCCGACGTCGATGATGCTCTTGAGTTTTTGAATGTCGCCGCGGCGGCGGTGGTTGAACGCAACGTCCAGGACGCGGCCGGCCTTCCGGGCCGCCTCGACCATGGCTCGTCCCTCGTCGCCGTTGCGCGCCAATGGCTTTTCGCTCAGCACATGCAGCCCACGCTCCAGCGCCGCTATGGAAATCGGCGCGTGCAGGAAGGTCGGAACGGCGACGCTGATTGCATCCAGGCCTTCCAGCCCGATCATGTCTTCCCAACGGGCGAAAGCATGCGGAATGCCGTATTCCTGCTTCATCTGGGCGAGGAGGCCTTCTTCCATCCCGGCGACGGAGACGATATCCACGCCTTCGATGCTGCTGTAAGCCTTAAGGTGCTGTTGGCCAGCCCATCCGATGCCCACAACGCCCACTTTGAGGCGAGTTGGCGCTGCTTGCTGCTGAATGCCCACGGAATTCCTGTCTTTTCACGTAACTCGGTTAGGGCCAATAAATACGCTTTCATGGGCCTCAGACAGCGTCAACCGGTTAGGCGCTTCGACTTTTGGAACGCACCCCCGCTGCTTGAGCTGCAGCGGGGGTGCGCACCATCATGCGTTGGCGATGAGCCCCAGTTCGGCCTTCGAGGCGAGGGAGGGGTGCTTCGGGAAGACCCGGACGGTGTAGCCGAAGGATCCGGAGCGGTTGATCAGGATGGAACCGGTGAACAGGTGCCTCCCGTTGCCGAGGTCCTCTGTTTCGGTCAGCTCGACCAGGGCGACATCCTCCAGTTCGTCTCCGTCCTGGGCCCGGCCATATGCCACTTCAACCGACACGTCCTCGGGCGTGAGTTCGTGGAGGGCGATGTAGGCGTTGACCTGGAGGGTGTCCCCGATCTGCGGCTCTTCGGAGACACCGATGGAATCGACGTGTTCCACGCTCAGCTGCGGCCAGGCGCTGCGGACCTTCGTGGTCCAGGCCGCGAGTTCCTTGGCTTCCTTGAAGGATGCCGTTCCCGCCTGCCTGCCGGCGACGGCTGCGGGGCGGTAGAGGGTGTTGACGTAGTCCTGGAGCATGCGGTCGGCCGAGACTGCCGGGCCGAGGTGGGCCAGGGTGTGCTTGATCATCGAGACCCAGTGCGTCGGGATGGTTTCCGGGCCGGACTGCGAGGGCCCGGCGGCACCGGCGTCCGCGGAGACCGTGGAACCGTAGAAGCGCGGGGCCACCTGGGTCTCCAGGAGCTCATACAGGGCGGCGGCTTCGATGTCATCGCGTTCGGTCGGTGACGCGTCGTTGTTCGCGGTCGGGATCGCCCAGCCGTTCTCGCCGTCGTACATCTCATCCCACCAGCCGTCCAGGACCGAGAGGTTCAGGGAACCGTTGATCGCGGCCTTCATCCCGGAGGTCCCGCAGGCCTCAAGGGGCCGGAGCGGGTTGTTCAGCCACACATCGCAGCCCGGGAACAGGGTGCGGGCCATGGCGATGTCGTAGTTGGGCAGGAACACGATCCGGTGCCGGACAGCGGGGTCGTCGGTGAACTTCACCAGGTCCTGGATCATTTTCTTGCCGGCGTCATCCGCGGGGTGGGACTTGCCGGCGATGACCAGCTGGATGGGGTGCTTCGGGTGCAGCAGCAGCGCCTTGAGCCGGGCCGGGTCCCGGAGCATGAGGGTCAGGCGCTTGTAGGTGGGCACACGCCGGGCGAAACCGATCGTCAGGACGTCCGGGTCCAGCACGGTGTCCGTCCAGCCCAGCTCGGCATCGGCCGCCCCGCGCTTCTTCCACGAAGATCGCAGGCGTCTGCGCACGTCATCGACCAAAGCAGAACGCAACTCGCCCCGCAGGCCCCACAGCTCGGCATCATCCACGTCGTAGATCTTGTCCCAACCGGTGGCATCGACGTCGGTGCTGCCAAAGTGCTTTGCAGCGAGCCGGCTCATCTTGGGATCGATCCAGGTGGGTACGTGGACGCCGTTGGTGACGGAGGTGATGGGGATTTCGGAGTGGTCAAAGCCTGGCCAGAGCCCGGAGAACATCTCGCGGGAGACCACGCCGTGGAGTTTGGCCACGCCATTGGCCCGCTGTGCCAGGCGCAGGCCCATGACGGCCATGTTGAAGACCGCGGGGTTGCCGCCCTCGTAGTTTTCCCGGCCGAGTTCCAGGACCTTCTCCACCGGCACGTCCGGGGCCAGGCCGGCGTCGAAGAAGTGCCTGATCTGCACGGCCTCGAAGCGGTCGATGCCGGCAGGCACGGGGGTGTGGGTGGTGAACACCGTGGACGCCCGGCCCGCGGCCAGGGCCTCGGACCAGCTCAGCGGGGCCTCGGAGGACATGAGTTCCTGGATGCGTTCGATGCCCAGGAACCCGGCGTGGCCTTCGTTGGTGTGGAACACTTCCGGGGCCGGGCTGCCGGTGAGGCGCTGGTAGACGCGCAGCGCCTTCACCCCGCCCATGCCCAGCAGCAGTTCCTGCTGCAGGCGGTGGTCACCGCCGCCGCCGTAGAGGCGGTCCGTGATCCCGCGCGCGGCGTCGTCGTTGGCCGGAACATTCGAGTCGAGCAGCAGCAGCGGCACGCGCCCGACGTCGGCCCGCCAGATGTGCGCCCGCAGCGTCCGGTCACCAGGCAGGGGAAGTGTGACCAGAGCCGGCGAACCGTCTTCCTCACGCAGCATTGTCAGGGGCAGGCCGTCCGGGTCAAGGACCGGGTAGGTTTCCTGCTGCCAGGCGTCCCGGGATAGGGACTGCTTGAAGTAACCCGCCTGGTACAGCAGCCCGACGCCGATCAGCGGCACCCCCAGGTCCGAAGCGGCCTTCAAATGGTCCCCGGCCAGGATCCCCAGGCCGCCGGAATACTGCGGAAGCACCTCGGTGATCCCGAACTCCGGGGAAAAGTACGCGATGCACGCCGGAGCGTCGGGACCCAGGCCCTGGTACCACCGCGGCTCGCTCAGGTACCGGTCCAGGTCCGCAGCCGCGTGCTGGACACGCTCAATGACTGCGCCATCCTCAGCGAGTTCATGCAGTTCCTCGCGGCTGACCAGGCCCAGGAAGGTCATGGGGTCGTGATTGCTTTGCTCCCAGGCCTCGGGATTCAGCGCGGAAAACAGTTCACGTGTCGGCAAATGCCACGACCAACGCAAGTTCTTCGCCAATCGTGCCAGCGGGGCGATTGCTTCCGGCAGAACCGTTCGGACCGTGAACCGTCGAATCGCTTTCACTTCCGGCCGCCTTCGAACGCGGACAGGGCCGGTTGGGTCAACGTTTCCATGCGGTGTACCTCCATGAGGTTGTTGTGATGATTGGGGAGATGTTGGCTAGGGGCGGGACCACCGGGGCACCGGGTGAGGAGGCTTCGCCGGGCGCCACCATTGCTGGGCAAGCGCTTACATTCTTTCTTTGAGCGGCATCATTGGCTTCACAGGCGCACGGGTTCCTGAAACTCTGATCGGCGACTATCCGCCCTGTTGTATAGGAAGAATCTCATCGCCGTTCGTCGACGCGCCTTGTCGACGCGGGTCGATGGCTCGACAGTAGTTGGCGGCGCAACGGTGTGTCAAATGTCACAATCACGTGGGCTCGGACCGCGTAATGATTGGGTCGAATTGGCGGATTACACCCGAACGGCGCGGTTATTTAGGGCTCGACGGCGCGCGCCACGGTGGTGCTTCCGCGCAACGTCAGCACCGGTTCAGCGAGCCATTGCAGGGCATCTGCGCTCTCGCTCCTGAGGCGCCGGGAAAGGAATTGCGCAGCTTCGCGCCCCATCACCCTGGGTTCGGCGGACGCTGTAGTCAGGGCGGGCATGAAGCGCTCCGCGGAGCCGGCACTGGTGTTGATCGCGACAATGGACAGGGACTCCGGGACCCGCCAACCATGGCTCGCCGCAGCACCCAGAAGGCCTGCAGTAGCCGCTTCGTTGATCACCACGAGCCCGGTGGTTTCCGGGGATTCTTCCAGGATCTGTCCGAACACCGCGCGACCGCCGGCAAGTGAGCTCGCGGTCGGGAACAGCCGGGCACTGACCCCGTGCCGTGACGCGGCGGCTGCCACGGCATCCCAGGATCGGACCATCGGGCCGTAGCCGGTGTCCAGGGACTCACGCGAATGCGTCACGAGGCCGATTTCCTTGTGCCCCAGGCTAACGAGGTGCGACACAGCCAGCTCGCCCATCGCTTCAAAATCCGCGTCCACGAATGCCAGGCCAGCGGCATCCCTTGGCCGTCCAATGGTGACGAATGGAACCCCCGTTTCAAGGAGGACGGGAATCCTTTCGTCGAATGACCTGACTTCCATAAGGAGGATTCCATCCACCAGGCCCTGGGCAACGATCCGCTGCATCTCGCCCAGGTCGTCTGGGTCCATCGGCCACAGGAGAAGATGGTACCCGTCGACACGCGCTTGTTCGGCAGCGCCTTGAACGTATTCGAATTCCGTGGTGTTCATGCCTTGCTCCCCGACCGGGAAGATCAGGGAGAGGATGCCGGTCCGCTTGCCGGCCAAACCCTGGGCGAGCAGGTTCGGCGTATAGCCAAGGTCGGCCATGGCCTTCAGGATGCGCTCGCGCGTTTCGGGTGCAATCGGCCGGACACCGCTGAGGGCATAGGACACAGTGCTCCTGGAAACGCGGGCTACCCGCGCAACATCGGCCATGGTTACCAAGGACTATCCCCTCGTATTGTCGGTGGCTGGCCGGCGATGGACCCGCAAATGACTGCGGTCCGCCGGACGCTAGTCCCTCATAGTAAACCGTAATCGGTTGGCAAAGTGTTGCAGGCGTGCTGAGCCCACTGTTGCATACACTCGACGGCTAAGCGAGGGGGCAACCGGAGCTTCCGCGTCTACGGCACGAAAAAGGGAACCACCCGCTAAGGTGATTCCCTTGCCACACAGCCGAGGCCTTGCCCTGGAACATGAACCACATTCATGTTCCAGGCAAGGCCTCCATGGTGGAGCTGAGGGGACTCGAACCCCTGACCCCCTGCATGCCATGCAGGTGCGCTACCAGCTGCGCCACAGCCCCATATTTTCGCTGCTCCGCGAACCGTGAACTGGCTTGAAAACCTCGTCCGCTTTTCGGATTCCTCCGGAGCAACTCAAATATCTTAGAACAGCAATTCCGAAAATTCCAAATCGGGCATATTCAGTTGGTTTGCGCCTTTAAGCCTAGGATTCCTCGACGGCAGGAGCCTTCGCCGAGGTGTCGTCACCGAGATCCAGATCCACCACCGGGCAGTCTTTCCAAAGGCGTTCCAAGGCGTAGAAGACCCTGTCCTCGGAGTGCTGGACGTGGACCACGATGTCGGCGTAGTCCAACAGGACCCAGCGGCCCTCCGAACGTCCTTCGCGGCGGACCGGGCGCAGATCCTGCTTGAGCAGCTCTTCCTCGATGCCGTCGACGATGGCGTTGACCTGGCGTTCGGTCGGGGCCGAAGCGATGAGGAAAACGTCAGTCAGGGCCAAGCGTTCGCTGACATCCAGGGCGATGATGTCCTCGGCCAGCTTGTCCGCTGCCGCGCGGGCGGCGTGGCGGGCCAAGAGGACGGATTGTTCATGTGCAGTCACGGGACTCCTTGTATGCGACTTCGAGAATAGACGAAGCCTGTTTGGTGGCAAAAGCCTTTATGGTCAGCGGGAAAGTCCGCTGGTGATCATGATGATGCCCGCAATCAGGGCGATGGCTCCGAGGCCAACGAGTCCCAGGACCAGAAGCCGGGTACGCTGGGCCCGCCCAAGTCCCGCCGTCGCGGCGTCGAGCGGTTCAAGTCCGTACGCCGAACTTGCCGAAATGGGCGGATGTTCGGCCGCTTCCGCGAACGCCTCGCCATCCGGTTCGGAGGCCGGCGCCGGGCGTCGACCTGCCGCTTTCGCAGCGGCTTCCGCGCGCGCCAGCACTCCTGCCCGGCCGCGCTGGCTGCGTGGCTTGCCCGGCGCCGACTGCCCCGGTTTCAGTTTCGGCGCAGGGGACGTCACGAGAGGAACAAAGGTGGTGCCGGGCGGCTTCATGACGGGACGATCCAGCCCCGGAACCTTCACGAATTCAAGGGGCGTCACCATGGCGAGGTTGCTGGCCACGGAAGGTTCGGCACGGACCGGACCTGAAGGCCGGCTGTTCTGCTCGGCAAGCTTCTGCTTGGCCATGGCCCTCTTGTTGAGGATCGCTTCGCGTTCAGCCTGGGCGATTTGTTCAGCCAAGGCCTCTGGATCCGCCGGCTCAACATCGTTGCCGGGAACCCCGGATTCAACGGCCGGGACTTTCTGCACCGCCGATTCCATCGCCGCGATGTGCTCAAGCTTGTTGGACTGATTGTTCGCTTGGGCGGCCAAAAGCTCACGGGCCATCAAGGCCTGCTCCACCGTCATTTCCGGTGCACCGGGAGGAGGGCCCGCGGTGACACGGACACGGCCACCAGGCGATACGCCAGGGCGATCCGAACCAGGCTGCTGCTTGCCGGAAGTCTGGACCGGGATGCCGGTTGTCCTCGGGCCCGATCCCGGTGCCCCCACAACGGGGATGGCCGAGGTGCCCGGGGCAACTTCTTCCTGCAATTGCTGCAGGCGCAATTGACGGCGCGTAGGCGGGCCGCCGCGGGAAAGTTGCTGTTCCTTATCCGCGAGTTCCTTGATGGCGCGGAGGGCGGCGCGGTCTCGCGCACGCGCCTGGGAAGAGCGTTCCGAGGCTGGTTTGGCGTCCAGCGGAGCATCGGCCACCCGGCGCACCCGATTGACCGAAGCGCCACCGGACGCGTGGTTGGCGTCGTCGGAGGCAGCGGCCTCGGCTGCCGCGGGCCGTGCGCCGGTTTCTTCCAGGCGCGCGTCCCGGGCTCGTCGAAGCTCGCGCCGGCTAGGGATGGGGGGCTGTTCCTGGCTCATTCAAAACTCACTCGGTACGGGCTTGGTGTTCTGGTCCGGTCATAGCATGCAGGGGCTCCCCCATGCCGGGTTTGCCCGAGTACAGCTTGTATTTGGCGATGTACTGCACTACTCCATCAGGTACGAGGTACCAGACCGGATTGCCTGCACCCACGCGGGCGCGGCAATCCGTCGAAGAAATCGCCATGGCGGGCACTTCCAACAGACTGACGTCCTCCCTGCCCATGCCATCAAGAACATGACCTGGCCGGGTGACACCGACAAAATGCGCCAAGGACCAAAGCTCGTCGACATCTTTCCACGACAGGATCTGCGCCAGGGCGTCAGCGCCCGTGATGAAGAACAGGTCCGCGTCCGGCCGCTGGGTCCGGAGGTCCCGCAGGGTGTCGATCGTGAACGTGGGACCGGGGCGGTCGACGTCCACGCGGCTCACCGTGAAGTTGGGGTTGGAAGCCGTGGCAATGACCGTCATCAAGTACCGGTGCTCGGCTTCGCTGACCTGCTTGTGCGTTTTCTGCCAGGGTTGGCCGGTGGGCACGAACACCACCTCGTCCAAGCGGAACTTGGCGGCAACCTCACTGGCAGCAACCAAGTGGCCGTGGTGAATGGGATCGAAGGTCCCACCCATCACGCCCAAGCGAAGTCGACGCCCCGTTTCCTCGAAGGGTTTTGCGGCGGAAATGTTAGTGACCCAGCCCTGGGTGCTTGGCCGGGTGCTGGCGGTGCGGATCCGAGTGCTCTTCGACGGCGTCGTGACGGTTGCCGAGGTTCGTGTAGGAAACGGCGATGAACAGCAGGACCAGCAGGACGGAGAACATCGTGATGCCGATGACGAAAGGAGGCGCAAACAACGGTGCCGGCGCCTCGGTTTCGCCCCCTTGCGTGAGAATTGAGATGGCGATCTGCTGAAACTGCATTTTCTCCCCTAGCGGTTCAAAGGATTTCGACGGCGGATCCTCCCACCGTTCAGGACTTCTGTTCTATGTTACAGCGTCGCTAGCTGCGGACCTGGCCTTCACCCTGGACGATCCACTTCGTGGTGGTCAACTCCGTGAGGCCCATCGGACCGCGGGCGTGGAGCTTCTGGGTCGAGATTCCTACCTCGGCACCGAGGCCGAACTCGCCTCCGTCGGTGAAACGCGTGGAAGCGTTCACGATGACAGCCGCAGAGTCGATGTCCGTGATGAACTTCTCCGCGTTCGCCAGGTTGTTCGTAAGGATGGCTTCCGTGTGGCCCGTCGACCATTTGCGGATGTGCGCGACCGCCTCGTCGAGGTTGTCCACCATGGCAACGGCGAGGTCAAGGTCCATGTATTCCGTGGCCCAATCGACGTCGTCGGCAGGGACTGTATCCACGGAGCCGGACAGCGCCGCTTCAATCCGGGAATCCACATGCAGGGTGACACCGGCCGAGCGCAAGGCCGCTGCGACGGCGGGCAGCACAGTGGATTTCGAGTGCACCAGAAGAGTCTCCACGGTGTTGCAGACGCTGGGACGCTGGGTCTTGGCGTTAAGCAGGATATCGACGGCCATCTCTTCGCTGGCAGACTCGTCGAGGAAGATGTGCACATTTCCTTCGCCGGTCTCGATGACGGGCACGGAAGAGTTGTTGACCACCGTCTGGATCAGCTCCCGTCCACCACGGGGAATCAGCACGTCCACCCGGCCGCGGGCACGCATCAGGACGTTTCCGCCCTCGCGGCCGAACTGGTCCACGCTCTGTACGGCGTCGGCGGGAAGGCCAACGGATTCCAGCGCATCGCGGAGGATGCCCACAAGGGCTGCGTTGGTGTGGGCAGCAGCCGATCCGCCGCGCAGGATCACCGCATTGCCGCTCTTCAAGGCGAGCCCGGCGATGTCGACCGTGACGTTGGGGCGGGCCTCGTAGATCGCCGCGACTACTCCCATGGGCACGTTGACCTGGCGCAAGCGCAGTCCGTTGGGGAGGGTCTGGCCCCGGACGACGTTGCCTACGGGATCCGGCAGGGCCGCCAGGTTTTCAAGGGCCGCCACAAGGCCGTCGATGCGGGCAGGAGTCAGGGTCAGTCGGTCCAGCATGGCAGCGGAGGTTCCGTTGTTTCGGCCAGACTCAACATCCTTGGCGTTGGCGGCAAGGATGGACCCCTGCTGTTCCCGGAGAGCCGCGCCGATAGCGTGCAGGGCGCGGTCCTTCCAGGCACGGTTCGCCTGGGCCATGTGCCGCGCGGCCTGCCGTGAGCGGTCCGCGATCGAATGCACGGCCGCCTCCACTTGCTCAGGGGTGAGCGGCGCGGTTCCCAGCTCCGGAGTTTCCGGCACCTGGGCGGCATTGCCGGCAGCCGGGGCGTCAGTCATCACAGGAGAATCGGGGGTAAGGGCCTCAGTCATTCTCCAAGTTTAGTGGAGCGGGACCCCTGAACCAGTACGAGGTCGTCAACATGAACAATTACGCGGTCATACCCGCGGCCAAGGTCCTTGGCGAGCTCCTTGGTTGAACGGCCAAGCATGCGGGGAAGCTCTTCCGCCGAGTAGTTCACCAGTCCCCTGGCAATCACGGCGCCCTCGGCAGAAACCATCTCCACGGGATCGCCAGGCTCGAAGTCTCCCTGCACCGACGATATCCCGGCGGGCAACAGCGAGGTGTGTCGGTCGCGCACGGCCTTGACTGCGCCGTCGTCGAGCACCAAACGGCCCCGAACCGAAGCAAGGTGGGCCAGCCACAGCAGGCGGACGGGTTTGCGGTTGCCGTTGATGGCGAACCACGTTCCCACGTCCTCGCCCGCCAGTGCGGCGGCGGCATTGGCCGTGGAGGTGACGAGGGCGTGGATGCCGGAGCCTGCGGCGATCGACGCCGCCTCCACCTTGGTGGTCATGCCCCCGGTTCCGACCCCGGCCTTGCCGGCCTTGCCGATAGTCACCCCAACGAGGTCAGCGGGACCGGTGACCAGCGGAATACGCTTTGCACCCAACGACGGCGGACCGTCGTACAGCGCGTCGACGTCGGAAAGCAGGACCAGCGCATCCGCCCGCACAAGGTGCGCCACCAAAGCGGCCAGGCGATCGTTGTCACCGAAGCGGATTTCGTGGGTTGCCACGGTGTCGTTTTCGTTCACGACGGGTACGACGCCGAGGTTCAGCAAACGGTCCAGCGCCCGGTATGCGTTGCTGTGCTGCGTGCGCCGCATCAAGTCATCCGCAGTCAACAGGACCTGGCTGACCGTGACCCCGTGCGCAGCGAAAGCCTGCGAATAGCGCGCCATCAAAAGCCCTTGGCCCACGCTGGCCGCGGCCTGCTGCGTGGCGAGGTCCTTGGGACGCTTGGCGAGGCCGAGCGGTGCGAGACCCGCCGCAATGGCACCGGAGGAGACCAGGATGATCTCTGTCCCGGAGTTGCGCTTTTCGGCCAGGGCGTGGACGAGCGCCGTCAACGCCTTTTCCGAGATGCCGCCTTTGATGCTCGTCAGCGAGGACGAACCCACCTTGACCACGATCCGCTTGGCGCCGGCGAGTGCCTGGCGTTCGGCGGCGTCGTCGCCCTCAGCGACTTCAGCGATGCGGGCCGTGCTAGTCGTCATTTTCGGCTTCCAGGCCGCTTTCCTTCAGGGGCTTGGGGAGACGACGGCCGCTGACGGACTCGGTCCAGATGCCCGCCTTGCGCTCGGCTTCGAGCTCGGCGCGTGCTGCAGCCTTTGCTTCGCGGCGTTCGATCTGCTCATCGCGCTTCTGCGAACGGGTGGGGCGGTCACCGATGTCGGCAACACGGATGTCCGTGCCTCGGGGCGTCGCCAGGAGTTCGGCACCCGCCATCATGGTGGGCTCCCAGTCGAACACGACGCCGTCCTCTTCGCCGATCACCACGGTGTCGCCCGGGACGGCACCCATCTTGAACAACTCGTTTTCGATGCCAAGCTTGGCCAGCCGATCGGCGAGGTAGCCGATGGCTTCTTCGTTGGTGAAGTCGGTCTGCTTGACCCAGCGGACCGGCTTCTCCCCCAGCACGCGGAAGAGCGGCTCGAGGTTCTTTTCCTCGCGGCGGATCGTGAAGCCGGACTCGTTGACGGCACGCGGACGCAGGACGGGCGCTGCGACCTTGGGAGGCGCAGCGGCAACGGCTTTGCGGGCGGCCATGACAATCTCGCCCATGGCGAAGCTCAGTTGGCGCAGGCCTTCGTGGCTCGTGGCCGAGACTTCGAAGACGCGGTAGCCGCGCTGTTCCAGTTCGGGACGGACGAACTCGGCCATGTCCCTGCCGTCAGGGAGGTCCACCTTGTTCAGGACAACAAGCTTGGGGCGTTCGTTCAGGGGGACGACTTCGCCGTCAACGCCGGCGTAGCTCATGTCCACGGCGTACTTGTCCAGCTCTTGCTCGATGATCGCAAGATCCGAGAGCGGGTCCCTGTCCGCTTCCAGGGTTCCGCAGTCCAGCACGTGCACCAGCGCCGCGCAACGCTCCACGTGGCGCAGGAAGTTGTGGCCCAGGCCCTTGCCTTCGCTCGCGCCCTCGATCAGCCCGGGAACGTCTGCGATGGTGAAACGGACGTCACCGGCCTGGACCACGCCAAGGTTGGGAATCAGGGTGGTGAACGGGTAGTCGGCGATCTTGGGCCGCGCCGCCGACATTGCCGCGACGAGGCTGGACTTGCCCGCGGAGGGGAAGCCAACCAGCGCGATGTCTGCGATGGACTTCAGCTCCAGGACGATGTCACTGGAGTCGCCTTCAATTCCGAGGAGGGCGAAACCGGGGGCACGGCGCTTCTGCGAAGACAGCGAGGCGTTGCCAAGGCCGCCTTGGCCGCCGGCGGCAGCAATGAACTCGGTGCCCTCACCCACGAGGTCAGCCAGGACGACGCCGTCCTTGGTCTTGACCACAGTGCCGTCCGGCACGGGAAGCACGAGGGTTTCACCGTTCTTGCCGCCGCGCCAGTCGCCCATGCCGGGGCCACCGTTGGTTGCGTGCCGGTGCGGTGCGTGGTGGTAGTCAAGCAAGGTAGTGGTCTGGGCATCGACGCGCAGGATGACGTCGCCGCCGTTGCCGCCGTTGCCGCCGTCGGGTCCGCCGAGGGGCTTGAACTTCTCGCGCTTAACAGAGACACAGCCGTGGCCGCCTGTCCCGCCGGATACGTGAAGTACTACCCGGTCTACGAAGGTCGCCACGTGTTTCTCCTCTATGTGGAAATTACTGCTTGAAATGCGCGTTGCGGGCTGATGCGCCGCCGCCCGCCCTACTAAATTCTAGTGCGGTTAAAAAGACAGATGGAGCGGGCCATACGGCCCGCTCCACCCCTTTCAGAACGTGTTATTACTCTGCAGCTGCAGCAGCAACGATGTTCACTACGCGACGGCCGCGGCGAGTACCGAACTCAACCGCACCTGCCTGCAGGGCGAACAGGGTGTCGTCGCCTCCGCGGCCGACACCAGCGCCCGGGTGGAAGTGGGTGCCGCGCTGGCGGACGATGATCTCGCCTGCGGAAACGACCTGGCCACCGAAGCGCTTTACGCCGAGGTACTGGGCGTTGGAGTCACGACCGTTGCGAGTGGAGCTCGCGCCTTTTTTATGTGCCATTTGAAATGCCTGCCTTTAAATTCTGGGGAATCTGTTGAAAACCTGAACAGCAACCAGTGGTTACTTGATACCGGTGATCTTGATCTTGGTCAGTTCTTGACGGTGACCCTGGCGCTTCTTGTAGCCGGTCTTGTTCTTGAACTTCTGGATGACGATCTTCGGACCACGGAGGTCTTCGAGGATCTCAGCCGTAACCTTGACCTTGGCCAGATCCGCAGCAGCGGAGGTGACCTTGTCACCGTCCACCAGGAGCAGTGCGGGCAGCTCAAGGGTGCTGCCGGCTCCACCGGGGACGCGGTTCAGGGTTACGTAGTCTCCAACGGAAACCTTTTCTTGGCGGCCGCCTGCGCGGACAATCGCGTACACCACTTGGGCACTCACTTCTCTCGACGTTTATTACTAAATTTGCGTGCGGAACCCCGATCCGAAAACGGGCCTGGTTCACGCTGTGCCTCAACGCCGTGGACTCCGGTACGGAATCCATGAGTCATCCCTCGAATAGTTCCAAATGAAAGGTCAGTTCCAAATGAACGGTTTCTGGGGGCATAACCCAAGTGTTGGCGTAAGCACCGAAGATCTAGATTACGCTAGTTTCGCCTTCGGCTGCAAATGAGGCCAGGTCCGGAGGCTGCCACGTGATGGCTGCCACAGACTGGCTATGCCGCCATCCGGTACCGTGCCCGTCCACCTTACCCTGCCGGGCGGGAAAAGCCCGGATCCCCACTCCGACACGCTGCAGCGCCCTCCGGCACAGGCCTTGCTCCCATCCTTCCGCGACAGGAATCCGGGTTCAGCCGTGCAACCTTGGAGCATCGAAGAACGCCGTTTCATAGCGGCAGGACTGGGTGAATGCCTCCAGCATTTCGGTGCGCTCCGCAGGCGTTGCGGCCTGCGCGGCGGCATCCGTGATGTCGATCGCCTTGCGGGTGGCCTCGGCGAACGCCTCGTCTGCGTAGGTGCGCAGCCAGTCCGCGTAAGGGTGCTCGTCCGACGCTCCCGCCTGCATGTAGCCATGGTGGAGCTGCTGTCCTACTTCGGCGTACAACCAGTAGCAGGGAAGTATGGCAGCCAGCAGGACGGCATAGCTGCCCGACGCCGATGCCGCCAGCAAGTGGTCGACGTAGGCTTTGGTGACCGGGCCCAGCCCTCCGCTTACCTGGCGTCCGCTGAGCCAATTCCGATGCAGCTCGGACTCGACTTCAAGGCACATCTGCGAGCCGCGGGCCCAGAACAGCTGTTCGGCTTCGTTTGGAGCGAGGGCGCTTGCCCGCGCCAGGACACGGGAATAGCCGTTGAGATAGATGGCATCCTGCGACAGGTAATAGCTGAACTGCGCTTCGCTGAGGCCGCCGGATTGCAAGTGCCGGATGAAGTCGAGGCCGTAAATGGCCGCGAGTTCCGTTTGGGCGGCTTCCCACATCCGGACGGCAAAATCCCCCGGTTGAAGGGAATGCCGGAGCCCGTGGAAGTGATGGATCGGCCCGTTGCCCTTCCCCACTTCCAGTACCCCGGACTGGGTCAGCGCCTCCTGGAGCCACGGCTTGACCACACGCAGGGCGGACTCCCAATCGCCGGTCCGCGCCTTGGCCGTCGCCATCGCCGACGACAGGGAACATCCCGTGCCGTGGCTATTGCGGGTCTCCACCCGTTGGCCGGCGAATTCCACCACGTCCTGGCTCAGGACTCCCCCGGTGTTGACGAGGGCGTCGGGGCAGCCCGCTCCCTGCAGATGGCCGCCCTTCACCAGGACGGTGTTCCCACAGGCGGCAGCCAGGCGTTTGCCTTGCTCCAATGCCGATGCCCAGTCAGTGGCCTCAGGTTCGCCTAGCAGCATGGCCAGTTCAGGAAGGTTGGGGGTCACCAAGTCAGCCAGGGGCAGAAGTTCCCGCAGTGCGGCTTCAGCGGACTCCGCCAGGAGCCGGTCGCCGCTGGTGGCGATCATCACCGGGTCCAGCACGACGACGGCGGGGCGGGCGTCCCCGAGCCAGCGGCGGACTTCGTGGATGACCGCCGCATCCCCGAGCATGCCGATCTTGACGGCATCAACGGTGATGTCGTCGCTAATGGCGTCCAGCTGCTGGCGCAGGAACTCCACGGGTGGCACGTGGACGGCAGTGACTCCCTGGGTGTTTTGTACGGTGAGCGCCGTGATGACGGCCATGCCGTAGCCGCCGTTGGCCGCGATGCTCTTGAGGTCTGCCTGGATCCCGGCGCCACCTGAAGGATCCGAGCCCGCAATGCTCAGGACCCTGGGAATAGGGCGCTGGACGGCCTTGAGCGGGTAGACGGCTGATTGCGCCGTAACAGTCATGCGAGACATCCCTTCGCCGGTGCTAACCGGACAGGTTCAACGGGTCTGGTCTCAGCCGGCTTGGTGCGCGGCACCCCGTGTCAGTCCCCTAGCTTAACCCGGATCACGCCCCGCCCGCTGAAACCGCCCTTTGCAACTCCTGCAGCCGCTGCAGGGAGGTCCGGTCGATTGACCTGCAACGCAGAAGCCCCGGCGGTTTCCACTCGAGCGGGAACAGCCGGGGCTTCGGAGAGGGTATTGCGTTTAGAGTTCGGACTTGGGCACGCCGACTCCGAGGATGATCGGTTCCGCTGCCGCCGTCGGCTTGGCCGGAGCAGCGTCCGCCGCCTTTGCCTCGTGCGCGGCCCCACCGGAGGCGGCCGCGGCAACCTCGTGGTGCTCGACGTTGGTGGCGTTGGCGGCACCCTGGGCGCGGCTGGCACTACGGTTGCGGCGGCCTCGGCGTCCACGCGGACCCGCCTCCGGGGATTCTACGCTTGCAGCGGCTGCCGGGGCCGCTGCGGGCGCTTCCTTGGTTTCTGTCGCGGTCGCCGTGGTGTCCGGGGCTTCTCCGAGGCCAGCGAATGCCTGTGCCAACAGGTCCAGGCTCATGGCAGGCGCACCACTCGCTGGCTCCTCTTCGTGGTGGACGAAGGGCAACGCCACTTCCTCGCCGCCGAACCGCAGCACAGGCGTCGAACGTTCTTCGCCACCCGATGCAGCGGCAGGAGCCTGGACCGGGGCCGCAGGGGCCTGGACCGGGGTCGCTTCCGCTACGTGCCCGTCGGCGAGCAATTCCGCCGCATGGTGGAGCTCGTCGTCGTGCAAGTGGGCAGCGTGGGCGGCAGCCGCAATGGTGGCAAGGGCGGCGCGGGTGGCTGCCTGGCGATTCGGGTCAGTGGATTCCACGGAGTGGACCTGCACAGGAGGGGTCATCGGGAGCTCGGTGGTCCCCTGCCCCGTGCCCCTGCCGCGGCGGCGCTTGCGCTGTTCCGGCCGGACGGCCGGCTGTGACTCCGTACGCGGGTGGTGGTGTTCGGCGGCCACCACGTTGGCCCGACGGTGCTCCACCGGCTCGTCGTGCGTGACGATTCCGCGCCCTCCGCACGTTTCGCACTGCTCGCCGAAGACCTCAAGCAGGCCGGTGCCCATACGCTTGCGGGTCATCTGGACCAAACCGAGCGACGTCACTTCGGCGACCTGGTGCTTGGTGCGGTCCCGGCCGAGGCACTCGACCAACCGGCGCAACACGAGATCGCGGTTGGATTCCAGGACCATGTCGATGAAGTCGATCACGATGATTCCGCCGATGTCGCGCAAGCGCAGCTGGCGGACCACTTCCTCGGCAGCCTCAAGGTTGTTCTTGGTGACGGTTTCCTCGAGGTTGCCACCGCTGCCGGTGAACTTCCCGGTGTTGACGTCAACAACCGTCATGGCCTCGGTACGGTCGATCACGAGCGAACCACCGGAGGGCAGGAAGACCTTGCGCTCCAAGGCTTTGTGGATCTGTTCGTCCACGCGCCAGGCCGAGAAGATGTCCTGATCCGAGGTCCACTTTTCGAGGCGGCCCACCAGGTCCGGCGCCACGTAGGTGACGTAGGCCTCGATGGTGTCCCAGGCCTCATCGCCGGAGACGATGAGCTTGGAGAAGTCCTCGTTGAAGACGTCGCGGACAACCTTGATGGTGAGGTCCGGTTCGCCGTACAGCAGTTCCGGGGCCAGGATCTTGGTGGATGTGGACTGGCTTTCGATGCCTTCCCACTGGGCCCGCAAACGGTTGATATCGTGCGTCAGCTCTTCCTCGGAAGCACCCTCGGCGGCGGTGCGCACAATGACGCCCGCATTCTCCGGGAGGCGATCCTTGAGGATCTTCTTCAGGCGGTTGCGCTCGACGTCGGGCAGCTTGCGGGAAATACCGGTCATTGAACCGCCGGGCACGTACACAAGGTAGCGGCCGGGAAGCGAAATCTGGCTCGTCAGGCGTGCGCCCTTGTGGCCCACGGGGTCCTTAGTGACCTGAACCAGCACGGAATCGCCGGATTTCAGGGCGTTTTCGATGCGGCGCGGCTTGCCTTCCAGAGTGACGGCATCCCAATTGACTTCACCGGCGTACAGCACGGCGTTGCGGCCGCGTCCGATGTCGACGAACGCGGCTTCCATCGACGGCAGCACGTTCTGGACCTTGCCCAGGTACACGTTGCCGATCAGGGAATCCTGCTGTGTCTTGGACACGAAGTGCTCCGCGAGGACGCCGTCTTCCAGGACGCCGATCTGGATCCTGTCGTCGCGCTGGCGGACGATCATCTGGCGGTCCACGGACTCGCGGCGGGCCAGGAATTCGGCCTCGGTGATGACCTGGCGGCGGCGGCCGGTCTCGCGGGACTCGCGGCGGCGCTGCTTCTTGGCTTCAAGGCGGGTGGAGCCCTTGACGCTCGTGACGCGGTCGGAGCCGCTAGTGGACTCAACGTGTGCGCGGGGAGCACGGACACGGGTGACCGTGTTGGGGGGATCGTCGTCTCCGCCGCCGGTCAGCTCCAGGTCCTGGTCGCCACGACGACGACGCCGACGACGGCGGGAAGTCACGCCTTCTTCGAGGGCTTCCTCGGTACCGGCTTCTGCCTCGTCATCGGACTCCGCGGACGTTTCTTCTCCCGCGGCTTCATCACGCTCGTTGCCCCGGCGTCCACGACGCCCACGGCTGCGACGGCGTCGGCGGCTGCCGGCTTCGTCCAGTTCGTTGTCCTCGGAAAGTTCCTCAGCGCCAGCCTGCGGTTTTTCTTCGACGACGGCCGGCCTGGCAACCGCGCTCAAGTCCGGTGCCTGGAAGATCATGGACGTGACGGACGAAGGTTCCAGGAACAGCGATGCGATCGGGCTTGCAGCTTCCGCCTCGACGGCCGGCTCCTCGGTGGTTTCCTCGGGCGCAATCTCCGCAGCCGGCGGTTCCACACTGTTTTCCTCGGGGGCAACCCCGAGAGCGGGCGGTTCAACCGGGGCTTCTTCGGCGACGGGCTCGGCGCTCTTTGCCCTCGTTGTACGACGGCGGCGGACCGGCTTCTCGGGGGCGGCTTCGGCCTCTGCAGCCATTTCAGTTTCGACGACGGCTGGAACCTCCGGCGCCTCGCCACCTTCCGTGGAAGCTTCTTCGGCGAAACCTGGCAGCGGCTCGGAAGTTTCGACCTTCTTTCGAGCCCTGGTGCGCCGGACAGGAGCCTTGGGCGCTTCGATGTCCGTCGACCCGGCGGGGGGCTCAGCGTCGGCTGCGGCAGCTCCGGCGTCGGGGGCTTCATCCGCGGCGACCGTCTTCGGTGCCGCCTTGCGGCGGGTGCGGGTGACCTTTTTGGGTGCTTCAGTGGTCTCGGTGGACGCCGCATCTTCGGCGGCGGCTACAACTTGCTCATTATCCATATGTGGCAACACTCCTGCCCTTGCGCAACCGCCACATCCGGTGCCCAGAGGGGCAATATTGTCAAAACCCGCAGGCGTTGACAGAAGTCAGTAGTAGTCTTTCCGGTTCGCACCAGCATGGGGGTGCGGCATCCACGGAAAGCCGGCTTCGCTCCAAACCCGTTGTTCTAATGCCACAACCAGGTGCCGTCCATTGCCACTGCGGCCCTACCGGGGATCATTGGATCCTGGGCATGCCCTGCATATGGCTGGCGGTCTTGGGAACAAGATACCGGACCGGATTCCGCATGTGGATCGGCTTCCGGCCAAGTTCATTCTCTCACACGCCCGCACCCCCGGCAGGAAACACGCCCTGAAGGCTTCCGCGCCGCCGCCGTCGCTGGACGCGTCATCCAGCCGTCGCGGCTAGAATCCTCCCAAGAGCAGTCCCCGGTCCTGCGCCGGGCCATCCAGAAAAGGACAGCCAACCATGCCGAGCCCTGCCAGCCCGAACCTGGCCAACAACGATGCCCTTCCGGAGGGGAAAACCCCCTACCGGGAAAACGCCGTCGACGCAGCTATGCCACGCATGGTCCGCGACCGCCCCTTTGCGTGGCTGCTCCTCGCCACCGGCGCCATAGCGTGGCTCGCATCAGGGGCGCTCGTGCTGGAAAAGCTGCAGGTTCTCATCGACCCCAACCACGTAACGGCCTGCGACCTCAATCCCTGGGTGTCCTGCGGCAGCGTCATGAAGACACCGCAGAGTTCGGTTTTCGGTTTCCCCAACATGTTCATCGGCATTGTGGCCTTCGCCGTGATCATCACCACCGCGATGGCGATCTTTGCCGGAGCCAAGTTCGCACGCTGGTACTGGATCGGACTGCAGACCGGCGTCACCCTGGGCTTCATCTTCATCGTCTGGCTCTGGTCCCAGGCACTGTATGTCATTCACATCCTGTGCCCGTTCTGCATGGTGGTCTGGGCATGCATGATCCCGCTCTTCGTCTTCGTGACCATCCGGAACGTCGCGCACGGGGTCATTCCAGCGCCCGCCCGCCTTGCCGGGATCCTCAGCGAATCCGGTTGGATCATTTCCGCGTTGCTCTACGTTGCCGTGATCGCAAGCATTTTCTTCGCCTTCATCAATGTCTTCATCGGAACGTCCGGTTACTGAGCACTTGCCCCTTAACTAACGCGGGGTCACTTACGGCCCATTCCGGACCTCCGGATGGACCGTAAGTGACCCCGCGTTGTTCGTTTTTGGCGTGCCTGGAAACTACGCGCCGAACCAGATCTTGATCTCGCGCTCGGCGGAATCCACCGAATCGGAACCGTGGACCAGGTTCTGCTGCACTGCCAGGCCCCAGTCGCGGCCGAAGTCGCCGCGGATGGTGCCCGGCGCCGCCGTCGTGGGGTCCGTGGTTCCTGCGAGGGAGCGGAAGCCTTCGATCACGCGGTGACCCTCGAAGATGGCGGCGACGACGGGGCCGCTGAGCATGAACTCGACCAGCGGCTCGTAGAACGGCTTGCCGAGGTGCTCTTCATAGTGCTGCTCCAGCAGCTCCCGGGTGGCGTTGACCTTCTTCAATTCGATCAGGGAGTATCCCTTGGACTCGATGCGGGCGAGGATGCTGCCGCTCAAGTTGCGGGCGACGCCGTCGGGCTTGATCAGTACAAGGGTGCGCTCAATGCTCACGGTTGCTCCAATGTTGAGTGTGTGGGTTTCCCAGCCAGTTTACGGGGTTTCGCTCAGGCGGACTGCCCGGCAGAGTCTTCCCCATGCGAAGCGTTCCACTCGGCTTGCTCACGATCGCGCTGGGCGTTCTCGCGGTCGATCCTCATGCCGGCACGGATGCCGTACCACCAGCAGGCCGCGAACAGGACTCCCACCACGAACATCGTGGGCTCGACGATGCCGCAAAGAATCAAGACCAGCTGCAATACCCAGCCGACACCGATGCCCCAGGGCTTGCTAAGCACGGCACAAGCCAGGATCAGCACCAGGCTCAGGGTGATCCCGGATGTCAGGATCAGCGCCGGCTGCACCTCGCCACGTTTCAGTCCGAAGACTGCCAAGGTGGCGAAGAACGCGACGAAGGCCTCCAGGAGCAACACGGTCGAAGCGAACATCACCTTGGTTGAGCGGCGCTTCTTGGGCATCCCGGGCCGCCATTCGCGCTGGGCTTTGGTGAGTTTGGCCATGCTCAGGAACCTGCCTTCCCGAGGAGCATGCGGGCTTCGGCCACCACGGTGATGGAACCCGTGACGAGTACCCCGCCGGCCAGGTCATCGTTGGCTTCGGCACGCTCCACGGCCCACTCGATCGCGTCATCCAGCTTCTCGGCAATGTGGACGTTGTCCGCACCAAAGCCAAGGTCGACGGCGAGATCGGCCAGTTGCGCGGCCGGGATGGCCCGCGGCGAGCTGGACTGCGTGAAGCAGAACTCCTCTGCCAGTCCGCCCAGGGATTCCTTGAGCTGCCGCAGGATTTCTTCCGCGTCCTTTTCCTTCAGGACCCCGAGGACCACCACCAGCTTGCTGAAGCTGAAGGCCTCCTCGATTGCCTCGGCTGAGACGCGGATGCCTTCAGGGTTGTGGGCGGCATCCACGATGATCGTGGGAGCGGTGCGCACCACCTCAAGGCGGCCGGGCGAGGTGACATTGCCGAAAGCCTCGCGCACGAGGTCGCCGTCGAGCTCTTTTTCGCCTCCACCGAAGAAGGCCTCCAGGGCAGCGACGGCGACTGCCGCGTTCTCGGCCTGGTGCGCGCCGTGCAAGGGCAGCAGCAGGTCCTCATAGCGGCCCGCGAGCCCCTGGATGGTCAGCACTTGGCCGCCGACGGCCACGCTGCGGGACTCGACCCCGAATTCGACGCCTTCGAAGCGGAACGGCACGCCCACTTCGCGCGCCTTCTCCAGGAGCACCTGGGCGGCGTCCACGGGCTGGGCCGCGCTGATCAGGAAGCCGCCGGGCTTGATGATTCCGGCCTTCTCGTAGGCGATATCCTCGGTGGTGTCGCCGAGGAGGTCCGTATGGTCAAGCGAGATCGGCGTCACCACGGACACCTGCCCGTCGCCCACATTCGTGGCATCGGTAATGCCGCCCAGCCCTACTTCAATCACGGCGACATTGACGGGTTGGTCAGCGAAGATCGCGAAGCCGAGGATGGTCAGGCACTCGAAGTACGTGAGCTTGGGCTGGCCGTCGGCCTCGAGTTCCTTGTCCACGATCTCAAGGTACGGACGGATCTCGTCCCAGATCCGGACAAAGGTCTCATCCGAAACCGGCTCGCCGTCGATGCTGATGCGCTCGGTCACCTTTGACAGGTGCGGACTCGTGTAGCGGCCCGTGCTCAGGCCGTGCGCGCGAAGCCCCGCCTCGATCATGCGGGCGGTGGAGGTCTTGCCGTTGGTGCCGGTGATGTGGATGATCGGGAACGCCTTGTTGGGCTCCCCCAGCACATCCATCGCCCGGTACAGGGGCGCCAGCCGCGGCTCCATTTTGTTTTCCGGGGCGCGGCCCAGGAGTTCGGCGTAGACACTTTCTACGGAGAATTCGTCGCTCATGTACTAGGCCTCGATCTTGGTAACGGTGATCTGCGGCTCGGCGGCGTCGCCGGAGACGACGGGGTCGAGCTTGAGGGACAGGGTTTCGGTCTTGACCAGGTCTTCATTGGCGCGCAAGGCGTCAACAACGTCGGGGACGGCCAGGACCGTGGTGTGGATGCGGTCGCTCACGTTGAGTCCTGCGTCCTTGCGGGCCTGCTGGATGGCACGGACCATGTCGCGCGCCAGGCCTTCGGCAGCCAGCTCCGGAGTGACTTCCGTGTTCAGGACCACGAATCCGCCGCCCGGAAGGACAGCGACAGCCGCGGAGGCTCCGCCTGCAGATTCCGCGACGACGGTCTCGAGCGTGTACTCCTGCGGCTCCAGCTCAAGGCCCCCTGCCGTGACCACTCCACCATCGGAAACGGACCAGTCGCCGGACTTGGAACCCTTGATGGCCTGCTGGACATTCTTGCCCAGTCGGGGACCTGCGGCGCGTGCGTTGACCACGAGTTTCTGCTCGATCCCGAATTCCTCCGGCGACGCCGTAGCGGCATCCAGGAGCCGGACGGAACGCAGGTTCAGTTCATCCGCGACGACGGCGGCGAAGCCTTCCAGCGCGTCCGCGCCGGGTGCGACCACCGTGAGTTCCTGCAGCGGCAGGCGAACGCGAAGGTTGGCGGCCTTGCGCAAGCTGGAACCGGTGGAGCAGATCTGCTGGACCCGGTCCATGGCTTCGACAAGTCCCGGGGTTGCCGGGAACAGGCTTGCCTCTGGCCAATCGGCCAGGTGCACGGAGCGCCCGCCGGTCAGGCCGCGCCAGATCTCCTCGGAAACCAAGGGAAGCAGCGATGCCGAGACACGGCAGACGGCTTCGAGGGCCGTATGGAGTGCGTCGAAGGCGTCGGTGTTCTCGTCGAAGAAGCGCTGACGGCTACGGCGGACGTACCAGTTGGTGAGCATGTCCAGGTAGCTGCGCAGTTCATCGCAGGCTCCGGAAATGTCGTATTCGTCCAGGCTGGAAGTGACGTTGCGGACGAGGTCGCCTGTGTTTGCCAGCAAGTACTGGTCCAGGGTGTCCGTGTAGCCGTCGTAGCGCAGCTTGGCGTCATAGCCGGCGCCGCCATTGGAGGCGTTCGTGTACAGGGTGAAGAAGCTGTAGACGTTCCACAGCGGCAAGATCACCTGGCGGACGCCGTCGCGGATTCCCTGTTCGGTGACCACGAGGTTGCCGCCGCGCAGGATGGGGCTGGACATCAAGAACCACCGCATGGCGTCGGAGCCGTCGCGGTCCAGGACCTCGGAGACGTCCGGGTAGTTGCGCAGGCTCTTGGACATCTTCTGCCCGTCGGAGCCCAGGACGATGCCATGGCTGATCACATTGCGGAACGCCGGCCGGTCGAAGAGTGCCGTGGACAGGATGTGCAGCATGTAGAACCAGCCGCGGGTCTGCCCGATGTACTCGACGATGAAGTCTGCGGGGTTGTGGGTGTCGAACCATTCCTCGTTCTGGAACGGATAGTGCACCTGCCCGTACGGCATGGAGCCCGAGTCGAACCAGACGTCCAGGACGTCCTCGACCCGGCGCATGGTGGACTGGCCCTCTTCAGGGGAGCGCGGGTCGTCCGGGTTGGGCCGGGTGAGTTCGTCGATGAACGGGCGGTGCAGGTCGACCTGGCCGTCGTTGTTCATCGGAAGGCGGCCGAAATCGGCCTCCATTTCGGCGAGCGAGCCATAAACGTCCGTGCGCGGGTACTCGGGGTCATCGGACTGCCATACCGGGATGGGCGAGCCCCAGTAACGGTTGCGGCTGATGGACCAGTCGCGGGCGTTGGCCAGCCACTTGCCGAACTGTCCGTCCTTGACGTTGCCCGGGATCCAGTTGATCTCCTGGTTCAGTTCGGACATCCGGTCCTTGAACTTGGTGACCTCCACATACCAGGAAGACACGGCACGGTAGATCAAAGGGTTGCGGCAGCGCCAGCAGTGCGGGTAGCTGTGCTCGTAGCTGGCTTGGCGGACCAAACGACCGCCGGAACGTAGTGCCTGCGTGATCGGCTTGTTGGCATCGAACACCTGCAGCCCGGAGATTTCGGCGAGGGGTCCGTGCGCGAACAGGTGGAGGAACTTGGCGCCTTCATCGACGGAAAGGACCACGGGGATACCCGCGTCCTCACAGACTTTCTGGTCGTCTTCACCGTACGCCGGCGCCTGGTGGACAATGCCCGTGCCGTCGGTGGTGGTGACGTAGTCCGCCACGAGGAAACGCCAGCCGTTCTGCGTGCCGTACTTCTCGGTGTCGGAAAAATAGTCCCAAAGCGGCTCGTACTCCAGGCCGGCCAACTCGGTGCCGGCGTAGCTGGCTGTGACGGCAGCGGTGGCGGCAGCGCCGTCGTCGTACCCCAGGTCCTTGGCGTAGGTGCCGAGGAGATCGGCAGCCAGCAGGAAGCTGCCCGTCACCGGGGCCTCCGGCGAGGCGGCCTTGATGCCGTTGGGACCGGCGGGAACCACCGCGTAAGCGATATCAGGCCCGACTGCGAGCGCCAGGTTGGTGGGCAGTGTCCAGGGGGTCGTGGTCCATGCGAGCGCCTGCACACCCTCAAGGGACTTGGAGAGTTCCGACTCCCCCGCCTTGATGGGGAAGGTCACGGTGACGGTCTGGTCCTGGCGGTTCTTGTAGACATCGTCGTCCATGCGCAGCTCATGGTTGGACAGCGGCGTCTCGTCCTTCCAGCAGTACGGCAGGACGCGGTACCCGTTGTAGGTGAGGCCCTTCTCGTGAAGCTGCTTGAAGGCCCACAGGACAGACTCCATGTATTCGACGTTGAGGGTCTTGTAGTCGTTGTCGAAGTCCACCCAGCGTGCCTGGCGCGTGACGTAGCTCTTCCATTCGTCTGCGTACTTCATGACCGAGGCACGGCACGCGTCGTTGAACTTGTCGATGCCCATCGCTTCGATCTGGGTCTTGTCCGTCATGCCCAGTTGCTTCATGGCCTCGAGTTCAGCGGGCAGGCCGTGGGTGTCCCAGCCGAAGCGCCGTTCGACGCGCTTGCCGCGCTGGGTCTGGTAACGGCCTACCAGGTCCTTGGCGTACCCCGTGAGCAGGTGGCCGTAGTGGGGCAGGCCATTGGCGAAGGGAGGACCGTCGTAGAAGACGAACTCGTTGCTGCCAGGGTGGCCGCCGGGAAGGTCGGCGCTGCGCTGGTCGATGCTGGCTTGGAAGGTGCCGTCTTCATCCCAGTATTTGAGGATGCGCTCTTCGATCTCCGGGAACTTCACGGAGGCGGACACCCCCGTGGAGGTGCCGGACGGAGCTGTGCCTGACACTGCGGTGGAGGCCTTGGGGTAATACGTCATCTCTTCATCCTGGGTTGAGCCGGTGAACACAAAGTTTCATTCAGGATGCGAGGACGGCGCCAGGCGTTGTTTCCAACAGCTCCGGTACCGCGGTACCACCTCACTTACCGTCGCTGGGGCTGCTCCCCGTGAAGAGGAACTGCTCCGGCGTCGGCCGCTCATTGCTGCTGTGACGGGCTTACCCGTCCGGTTCTACTGACCCCCATGGTGGCGCGGGCGTTCTTCCGGAAGCTCACCGGTGATGTCCGGGTCAAAGCTTGTGCCACAAGTCTAGCGGCAGCGGCGCCGCGAGCTCCACTTGAGGGCATGGGGCGCGCGACACCGCGACCTTAGCCCTTGCGGATCAACTTGTGGGTGGCTGCCTGTGCCACAGGACGGACGATGATCTCGTCGAGGTTGATGTGGTGCGGAACTGAAACCGCGTACTTGACAACGTCGGCGACGTCCTCCGGCGTCAGCGGCTTCTCGACCCCGGCATACACTTTGGCTGCAGCAGTGGCATCGCCGAGGCGGTTGAGCGCGAATTCCTCCGTGCGGACCAGGCCTGGCGCCACCTCGATGACACGGATGTTGTTCTCGGCTTCCTCCAGCCGGAGGGCACCGGTCATGGCGTGCTGGGCGAACTTGGCCGCGTTGTACCCGCCGCCGCCCTCGTAGGCCGTGAGCCCCGCGGTCGATGTCAGGTTCAGCACGGTGCCCTCGCCGTTGGCCCGCAGCATCGGGAGGAAGGCCCGGGTCAGCTTCAGGGTGCCAAGCACGTTGACCTGGTACATCCAGTCCCAGTCTTCGGTCTGCGCATTTGCCAAGGTGTCCGCGCCCCGTGCGCCGCCGGCAATGTTGATGAGCGTGTCCGCTCCCCCTGCCTCGGTGACGGCGGAGAGCAAGGCCGCCACGTCGTCGTCGTTGGTGATATCCGCGGCGAAAGGCACTGCGCCGCTCTCGGCACCGAGTGCCTCGAGCCGTTCCGCACGGCGGGCGACGGCGAATACCTTCCATCCATCGGCGGCGAGGGCGCGCACGGTGGCTTCGCCGATTCCCGTGCTGGCGCCGGTCACTACTGCGGAACGTTGGGACACCGAAGTTTCAGGAGCACTCATGTCACCAGCCTATCGCCGCGTCCCCCTCCCAGTTGTCCCATTCGCTGTTTCCCCTGTGCTGGATGTCAACCCGTCCGGCACCAGCTATCCCTTTCCTCACCAAGACTGGGACGGATGACGCGGACTTCATCGCCGAGAGCGCCCCGGACACAATGGGAAGCACAGAATTCGGATCTCGGAGAACCCAACGCGCCGGAATACGCACCACCGGGATGCCCTGCATGACCAGGGAATTCCAACGGCTGCGGTCGTTCTCGAATTCCTTTGGCCCCGAATGGAACTTCCGACCATCAATTTCGTACACGAGGCCACCATTGACGACGCCATCGACTCTTCCCACTCCGGCAATCTGTACCTGCGTGTCCACATGGAATCCTGCGTCTTCCAGGGCCAGTCGCGCCAACGTCTCCGGCATGGACTGTGAATCGGTGCGGATCCTGCCGATCAGAAGGCGGATCCGCCAGTCGTGGGACCCGGCGAAGTGCGACAAGAGGTCCCGCAGCATGACTCGTCCGCCTGCAACGGCCCCTTCCGCCACCACAAGGGCCTGCCACCCCGGGACGCACCTGAAGGCCTGGCACACGGCGTCGAAATCTGAGACCACAAGCTGCCTGGCTGAACGTTTGCCCCGATGGACCACGCAGCCGGGAACCTCCTTGGCGCTGTCTTTGACTACGTGAGGCTTTGCGGGCGACTTCCAGACCCATAAGCCCCGTGCCGAGGCTGCAGACACGCATGCCAAGGACACGTTTTGCCCGGCTGCTTTGACAATGTCGGGCCTGGCCGACGGAAGGGCATAGGTACCCCGCGCAGTCTTCAGCAGGAGCCCGTGGTCGACGAGGTCCCGGATCTGGAACCGGTCAAGGCCCAGCCGCCGTAAATGGCTGAAGCGGCATACCCCCCAATTGCGCTGCATCATGCGCTGAATCTCGTCCATGGCTCAACCGTGCTTCACGCAGACCAAGCAATTCCAGCTTCAACTGCCGTATGTGGACATCCCCCGGGCTACCTTGTCCCCAGCTGTCCCATCGCCTGTGACGCGTGTGGGCCCTGTCAACACCATGTACTTCATACGCCGCCTGGGACGCAGGGAGTGGGACAACTGGGAACAGAGAGGGGCGGCGGGGCGGGGCGGTGCAAGACCATGAAACAATTGGCGCATGGCTGAATCAACGCAGGGTACAGACACGCCCGCCACCGCCCCCATCAACGTTCCCGACAAGCCGGCCCTTGAAGGCCTTGAGGCTGCCCTGACGCAGCGCTGGCTGGACGAAGGAACCTACAAGTTCAACCCGGACACCACCCGGGAGCAGGTCTACTCGATCGACACTCCCCCGCCTACCGCATCCGGTTCGCTCCACGTGGGCCACATGTTCTCGTTCACGCAGACGGATGTCCAGGCCCGCTACATGCGCATGACCGGCAAGAACGTCTTCTACCCGATGGGCTGGGACGACAACGGGCTTCCCACCGAGCGCCGCGTGCAGAACTATTACGGCGTCCGCTGCGATCCCGCCATTCCCTACAACGCCGACTACCGCCCGCCGGCACAGCCTGCGAAGAACCAGCGCGACTTCGACGTCGTCTCGCGCCAGAACTTCATCGAACTCTGCGAGGAACTCGCCGTCGAGGACGAGAAGGTCTTCGAGAACCTGTTCCAGACCCTCGGCCTGTCCGTTGACTGGGACCTGACGTACCGCACCATCGACGACACGTCCCGGGCAGTGTCCCAGCGTGCCTTCCTCGAGAACCTGAACGCCGGGGACGCCTACATGGCCGAGGCCCCCACCCTGTGGGACGTGACGTTCCGAACCGCGGTCGCGCAAGCCGAGCTGGAGGACCGCGAGGTTGCCGGTGCGTACTACCGCTACCCCTTCTTCACCGCTGACGGCGAGAAGATCTACATCGAGACCACGCGTCCGGAACTGCTCGCCGCGTGCGCTGCGTTGGTGGCAAACCCCGACGACGAGCGCTACCAGCCGCTGTTCGGCAAGACCGTCACCTCTCCCCTGTTCGACGTTGAGCTCGAGGTCAAAGCCCACCCGCTCGCCAAGGCGGACAAGGGCTCGGGCATTGCCATGGTCTGTACCTTCGGCGACCTGACCGACGTCACCTGGTGGCGCGAGCTGCAGTTGCCCACACGGGCCATCATGGGGCGCGACGGCCGCATCATCGCCGAGACTCCTGAGTGGATCACCACCGACGCCGGCAAGGAAGCCTACGCGGCAATCGCCGGCAAGACGGCGTTCTCTGCCAAGGAGGCAGTGGTTGAGCTTCTCCTTGCCGCCGATCTGCTCGATGGCGAGCCCAAGAAGATCACGCACCCCGTGAACTTCTTCGAGAAGGGCGACAAGCCCCTTGAAGTTGTCACGTCGCGCCAGTGGTACATCCGCAATGGTGGGCGGGACGAGGACCGCCGCGAACGGTTGATCGCGCGTGGACACGAGATCGAGTTCCACCCGTCCTTCATGCGCTCGCGCTACGAGAACTGGATCTCCGGGCTGAACGGTGACTGGCTCGTTTCGCGCCAGCGCTTCTTCGGCGTGCCGATCCCCGTCTGGTACCCGCTGGATGCCCAGGGCAACCCGGACTACGCAAACCCGATCCTGCCGTCCGACGAGTCCCTTCCCGTGGACCCTGCGGCAGACGCGGCCCCCGGCTTCGACGAGTCCCAGCGCGAGCAGCCCAACGGCTTCATCGGAGACGCCGACGTCCTGGACACTTGGGCCACGTCGTCGCTGACTCCGCAGATCGTGGGTGGCTGGAGCCGTGACGAGGAACTGTTCGGCAAGGTCTACCCCTTCGACCTCCGCCCGCAGGGACATGACATCATCCGCACCTGGCTCTTCTCCTCGGCTGTCCGGGCGGATGCCCTGCAGTACAGCGCGCCATGGAAGCACGCCGCCATCTCGGGCTGGATCCTGGACCCGGACCGCAAGAAGATGTCCAAGTCCAAGGGCAACGTGGTTGTTCCCACCGACGTCCTGAACGAGTTCGGCTCCGACGCCGTCCGTTACTGGGCCGCGTCGGCCAAGCTCGGCGCGGACACCGCCTACGAGATCGCCCAGATGAAGATCGGCCGCCGCCTGGCCATCAAGCTTCTCAACGCCTCCAAGTTCGTGTTGAACCTGGGCGCTACGGAGAACTCGGTTGTCGGCGCCGACCTGTCCGTCCTGACCAACCCCTTGGACCGCGCGTTGTTGGCCCAGCTCGCCGACGTCGTCGCGCAGTCCACCAAGGCATTCGACAACTACGACTACGCCCGCGCGCTGCAGATCACGGAATCGTTCTTCTGGCAGTTCACGGACGACTACGTGGAACTCATCAAGGACCGCGCCTACGGTGCGGCCGGCGAGACCGAACAGGCCTCCGTGCTTGCAGCCCTCGCCACCACGCTGGACTCGCTGTTGCGGCTGTTCGCGCCGTTCCTGCCCTTCGCCACCGAAGAGGTCTGGAGCTGGTGGCGCGCGGGTTCGGTTCACCGCGCTGCGTGGCCGGCAGCGGTGGAAATCGTCGACGGCGACACCACCATGCTGGGCACCGTCGGCATCGCGCTGAGCGGCATCCGCAAGGCCAAGTCCGAGGCGAAGGTCAAGCAGCGCACCGAGGTCCTCTCCGCCACCATCACCGCTACCGAGTCGTTCGTTGCTCAGCTGGAAGCCGGACTGGGAGACCTCAAGGCCGCAGCCAACGCACAGGAGATCTCACTAGTAGCAGGCGACGGCGAACTCACGGTGAGCGACGTTGTCCTGGCACCTGCCGAGGAGCCCGCCCAGGCGTAGTTTGGACGAGCCCCGGAGTTTCCGGCGTACGCCGGGAGTTTCCGGGCAAAGGGGAAGCCCCATCAGCGTTTAGCCGTTGGTGGGGCTTCGACTCTTCGGCTGCCTGGTGACGTCTTGGCAGTCTGGCGGAATCCTCGGACTTTCAGGTCTTCCTACCTCGTCACTGGTAGCTTGCATCCAACTTTGCCGAAGGCTGCGTCAGCTGCATATCACTGAATCTCTGGTTTCCGTGTCCCTCTTCTTTCGAAGTGGGTAAGTTCTATTCTTGACCCGCTCCCCGGCCAGCACAAGCCCTCTAGAGGAACTACTCAAATGTAATTCAGGGGCCTCGTGGGAGGCGCCCGGGGTTCTGGGGGTGGGCGCTTTGTGGCACAGTGTTGCTATGCCAGAACTTCCCGAAGTGGCCGGGCTGACTGCCTTCCTGGGCAGGAATCTTCTCGGTGCCGAACTGACGAAGATCCAGATCACTTCTTTTGCCGTACTGAAGACAGCCGATCCGCCTTACTCAAGCCTAGAGGGTCGCAAAATCGTCGGCGTTGAACGCTTCGGAAAGTTCGTCAGTCTCGACGCCGAGGGCATCCATTTCATCTTCCACCTCGCCAAGGCCGGGTGGCTCCGCTACACGGAGCAGCCGTCCCACACCCAGCTGCGCATGGGCGGCAGCAATATTGCCGCGAGGCTCGGCTTCACCAAGAGCGACGGCTCAACCCACGTCGGAGTGGACCTGACGGAGGCCGGGACTAAGAAGAGCCTGGCCGTATACGTGGTGCACAATCCCTTGGATGTTCCCGGGATCGCAACACTCGGCCCGGACCCGCTGAGCCCTGAATTCACGGTGGAAACCCTCGCCGGAATCCTTTCCACGAGCGCGCACCAGGTCAAGGGACTCCTTCGGAGCCAAAGTGTCATCGCGGGCATCGGCAACGCCTACAGTGACGAGATCCTTCACGCCGCCAGGATTTCACCGTTCGCGATCGCCAAATCGCTCGACGAAGACACCACCCGTGTCCTCTACGAGTCCATCGAAAGTGTCCTGGGAGCGGCCGTCGCTGCCGCCGTCGGCAAAGCCTCAAGCGAACTCAAGGACACGAAGCGGAACACCATGCGGGTCCACGGCAGGGCGGGCCAGCCTTGCCCGGTGTGCGGGACCACCATCCGCGAGGTGTCCTTTGCCGACACTTCGTTGCAGTATTGCCCCGGCTGCCAGACAAACGGAAAGATCCTTGCGGACCGTAGAACGTCGCGATTCCTGAAATAGCCGTGCCTGCGGTCCAGAGAACCGCCACCGCTCAGGCTAGTGGATTCAGGCTAGTTGAATTCCGGGCTTTCCGTGCGGCTGCGCTTGAGCTCGAAGAAGTGCGGGTAGCCGGCCAACGTGACGGTGGCGTCCCAGATCCGGCCGGCTTCCTCGCCACGGGGAATACGGGTGAGGACAGGGCCGAAGAAGGCTGTGCCGTTGACGGCGACCACCGGGGTGCCGACGTCCTGGCCCACCAGGGAGATCCCCGATTCGTGGCTCGCACGCAACTGGACGTCGTATTCCTCGGAATCGGCGTATTGGGCCAACTCGGCGGGGAGGCCGGTTTCTGCCAGCGCCTTGGAGATGACCTCGGAGAAATCCTTGATGCCTTCGTGGTGGATGAGGGAACCCATCGAGTCGTACAGCGGTTTGACGTACTCGTTTCCGTGCAGCTCGCGGGCGGCAATGATGACACGGACAGGTCCCCAGCCCAGCTTCATCTTCTCGGTGTATTCGGCAGGCAGCTCGCGGCCTTCGTTGAGGACGGAGAGACTCATGACGTTCCAGTTGGTCTCGATGCCGCGAACGTCTTCCACTTCACCGATCCAGCGGGATGTCACCCAGGCAAAAGGGCACATGGGATCGAACCAGAAATCGACCTTGTTGGCGGTCTGCTCGGGCACAGGGAACTCCTTCGATAGGCGTAAGGGGGCGCGTTGGCCGGACGAAACGGTGTCCGGCACCAATCATGCCAACCTCAGGCTACGCGGACTTATTCCGACGCTTCGCAATGACCTCGTGCGCGATCATGGTGGGCTGGCCCTTCTTGTTCACGGCGTCGGCAGTGATGACGACGCTCGCGATGTCTTCCCTGCTCGGCAGGTCGAACATGACCGGCAGCAGCACTTCCTCCATGATGGCCCGCAGGCCGCGGGCTCCGGTGCCGCGTTCAAGGGCTTGGTCCGCAATCGAGTCAAGGGCGTCGTCGTCGAACAAAAGCTCGACGCCGTCCAGCTGGAACATCTTCTGGTACTGCTTGATCAGGGCGTTCTTGGGCTTGGAGAGAATCTGGATGAGCGCGGAACGGTCAAGGTTGGACACGGTGGTGATCACCGGCAGGCGCCCGATGAATTCAGGAATAAGCCCGAATTTGAGCAGATCCTCCGGCATTACCTCGCCGTAGCTGTCTGCGTTGTCCTTGACCTCGTTGAGCGGGGCCCCGAAACCAATGCCTTTGCGTCCGGACCGCGATCCGATGATGTCCTCGAGCCCGGCGAACGCACCGGCCACGATGAACAGCACGTTGGTGGTGTCGATCTGGATGAATTCCTGGTGCGGGTGCTTACGTCCGCCCTGCGGCGGAACCGAGGCCACAGTGCCTTCGAGGATCTTCAGGAGGGCCTGCTGCACGCCTTCGCCGGACACATCGCGCGTGATGGACGGGTTCTCGCTCTTGCGCGAAATCTTATCGATCTCGTCGATGTAGATGATGCCTTGTTCGGCCTTCTTGACGTCATAGTCGGCGGCCTGGATGAGCTTCAGCAGGATGTTTTCGACGTCTTCGCCGACGTATCCGGCCTCAGTCAGGGCCGTGGCGTCGGCGACGGCGAAGGGTACGTTCAGACGGCGGGCCAGGGTTTGCGCCAGGTAAGTCTTGCCACAGCCGGTGGGGCCGATCAGCAGGATGTTGGACTTGGCGATCTCCACGTCTTCGTGGTGTCCGCCTTCGCCGAGGCCCGTCTTCGGTGCGTGGCCCGCCTGGATGCGCTTGTAGTGGTTGTAGACCGCGACGGCGAGGGAGCGTTTCGCAGGCTCCTGGCCAATGACGTATTCCTGGAGGAAGTCGAAGATCTCCCGCGGCTTGGGCAACTCGAAGCTACCAAGATCCGATACTTCGGCGAGTTCCTCTTCGATGATCTCGTTGCAGAGTTCGATGCACTCGTCGCAGATGTACACGCCGGGCCCGGCAATCAGCTTCCGCACCTGCTTTTGGCTCTTTCCGCAGAAAGAACACTTCAGCAGATCCGTGCTCTCGCCAATCCGAGCCATGTGGGAATCCCTTCGTTTCATGCGGGTGGTGCAGCCCCGTACCTATCCGCAATTTCGCTAGATCGCAGCGGGGGCGCCACCATGACAACTTCCACTGTAGGACACAATGGGCTGCTTGGGTTGAAACAGAACGCCGATGCGGTCCATATTTCCTGAACCGCACCGGCGTCGAGTTTTGGCCAGTTACCTGGCGATCGCCTGGGGCTTGATCTTACGGGAATCGAGCACCTGGTCGATCAATCCGTAGTTCATTGCCTCGGCAGCGGTGAGAATCTTGTCGCGCTCGATATCGTTGTTGACCTGTTCCGGCGTCCGCCCGGAGTGCTTGGCCAGCGTGTCCTCAAGCCATGAGCGCATGCGCATGACTTCTGCGGCCTGGATCTCGAGGTCCGAGGCCTGGCCTCCTTGGCCGCCGGACAGCGACGGCTGGTGGATCAGGACCCGGGCGTTTGGCAGGGCGAGGCGCTTGCCCGCCGTACCTGCCGCGAGCAGCACGGCCGCGGCGCTGGCCGCCTGGCCCAGGCAAACGGTCTGGATCTCCGGACGAATGTACGTCATCGTGTCATAGATCGCCGTCATGGCCGTGAACGAGCCGCCCGGGGAGTTGATGTACAACGTGATGTCGCGGTCCGGGTCCGTGGACTCGAGCACCAGCAGCTGGGCCATGATGTCGTCGGCGGAAGCGTCATCAACCTGCACGCCGAGGAAGATGATGCGGTCCTCGAAGAGCTTCGTGTACGGGTCCTGGCGCTTGAAGCCGTAGGGCGTGCGCTCCTCGAATTGCGGGAGGACATAGCGGCTGGACGGGAGATTACCGGCAGACCATCCAAAGTTGTAGTTCATTTTTATTGCTCCTGATCTGAATGTTTCTTGCTGCCGGTTACTTCTCGGAATTCGACGAGTTGGCTGTTCCGCCACCGCCGGCCACAGAGCCTGCGTGGGCGGAGATCTTGTCGAAGAAGCCGTACTCGAGCGCTTCGGTAGCCGTGAACCACTTGTCGCGATCGTTGTCCTTGAGGATGGTCTCCACGGTCTGTCCGGTCTGCTCGGCCGTCAGCTCGGCCATGACCTTCTTCATGTGAAGGATCAGCTCCGCCTGGATCTTGATATCCGACGCCGTGCCGCCGATGCCGCCGGAAGGCTGGTGCATCAGGATACGGGCGTTGGGCGTGGCGTAGCGCTTGCCCTTGGTGCCCGAGGAAAGGAGGAACTGGCCCATGGAGGCCGCGAGCCCGGTGGCAACCGTCACGACGTCGTTCGGGATGAACTGCATCGTGTCGTAGATGGCCATGCCGGCGGTCACGGAGCCGCCGGGAGAGTTGATGTACAAGTAGATGTCCTTCTCCGGGTCTTCAGCGGAGAGGAGGAGGAGCTGGGAGCAGATCGCGTTGGCGTTCTCGTCACGGACTTCGGATCCGAGCCAGATGATGCGCTCTTTCAGCAGGCGGTTGTAGATGTAGTTGTCCTGGGCCGCTGGATCGACGGTTGCCATCCTGGGGGCCTCTGCGTGCTGTGACATAAGTACTTACCTCTCGCTGGTGACAGGGCCATTGCTGAACTTGCCATCCCTGATCTTCACTACTTGGACACTAACCGTTTTCCACGGCGATTTGTTCTCTCAAATCGCGCTGTTCGCTGACGGCGCACGATTGCGGAAGGGTGCCGCTTTTGGCGCTGGCCGGGCTTAAACCAAGCCGCCCCCGGATCACGGATCCGGGGGCGGCTTGAGTTGAAACTAGAACTTCACTGCAGCAGGGTCATCGCTCGGAACAACAGCCGCTTCTTCGGCTTCAGCTGCTTCTTCCGTTGCCGGGAGTTCTTCGCCGGCGGGGCGCACGAAGTCGCTGAGGTCGACCTTGTTGCCTTCGGAATCGACAACCTCGGCCTGGCCGAGGACGACCGCGAGAGCCTTACGGCGGCGTACCTCGGAAACCATCATGGGAACCTGGCCGCTCTGATCGATGATCTGGGCGAACTGGTTAGGGTCCATGCCGTACTGGCTTGCGGTGCTGACGATGTAGTCGATCAGCTCGTTCTGGCTGACGCTCACTTCTTCCTTGTCGGCAATGGCGTCAAGGATGATCTCGTTCTGGAAGGCGCGCGCAGTGTTGGCCTTGACCTCGGCGCGGTGTTCCTCGGTGTCGTGCTCGCCTTCACCGTGGGCGTTCTCCGCGTTGAAGTGCGCTTCGAGCTGCTCTTCGACCACGGAATCCGGAACCGGAACCTCGATGAGCTCGACGAGCTTGTCCAGGACCTTGTCGCGGGCTTCGACGCCCTGGCCGACGACCTTGGACTCAGCGGCCTGCTTGGCAAGGTCTTCACGCAGTTCGGCAAGGGTGTCGAACTCGGATGCCAACTGGGCAAAGTCGTCGTTGGCCTCGGGAAGCTCGCGCTCCTTGACGGTCTTGACAACAACCTTCACCTGGGCTGCCTCGCCGGCGTGCTCGCCGCCAACCAGCGTGGTGTCGAAAATTGCTTCTTCTTCGGCAGAAAGGCCGGTGACAGCCTCGTCGAGGCCCTCAAGCATGGTGCCTGCGCCGACCTGGTAGGACAGGCCGGTGGCGGAGTCAATCTCGGCGCCGTCGATCGTGGCGGTGATGTCGATGGTCAGGAAGTCGCCATCGGCGGCCGGGCGGTCAACGGACTTCAGCGCGCCGAAGCGGCCGCGGAGCTCGTCGAGGGCCTTGTCAACGTCGGCGTCGGAGGATTCGGCTGCAGCAACCTCGACCTTGATTCCGGCGTAGTCGGGCAGTTCAACCTCGGGACGGACGTCGATCTCGACCTGGAACTTCAGCTCACCGTCGGTCGAGGACGGGTCCGGAACCTCGGTGATCTCAACCTCGGGGCGGCTCAGCGGACGGAGGCCGGCTTCCTGGACGGCAGCCTGGTACCAGCCGTTGAGGCCGTCGTTGATGGCGGTCTCCAGGACGTATCCGCGGCCAACGCGCTGGTCAACCAGCTTGGAGGGAACCTTGCCCTTGCGGAACCCGGGAACCTGGATCTGCGAAGCAACGGTCTTGTAAGCGGCATCGATGCTCGGCTTCAGTTCCTCAAAGGGAACCTCAACGTTGAGCTTGACCCGCGTGGCGGTGAGGTTCTCGACAGCGCTCTTCACAGTCTAAGTACTCCTGGTTTTGTGGGATGGGGTTCTGCCGCGTCCCGGATCGGGACAGGCACACAGAGTCGGGGTGACAGGATTTGAACCTGCGACTTCCTGCTCCCAAAGCAGGCGCTCTAGCCAAGCTGAGCTACACCCCGTGAATGCACAGGACAGTCTACGGCCATCTCGGCGGAGAATGCACATTTGACACTTGGCCCCTGAATTAGGTTTAGTTATATCCGGCTTCAACAGCCGCCGGAAAGATGTGCGGAACACTCTGTCAGTTTGATAGAAATCCGTGCAGTCTTGCCCGGGGACGTAGCTTAATGGTAAAGCCTCAGTCTTCCAAACTGATTACGCGGGTTCGATTCCCGTCGTCCCCTCCAAGAACGAAGGGCCCCTCATCGAGGGGCCCTTCGCGTTTCCCCAGGTTTGCAACCGCCAAGGGCGGACTTCAGTTCTGGCAGCCGGGGCACCAATAGAGTTTGCGGGCACCGATCTCGGCCATCCCCACGGCTTCGCCGCATCGGCGGCACGGGCGTCCCTGCCGCTTGTAGACAAAGTGAGCCTCGCCGTCGAACGCTCCGGAGTTCCCGCCGCTCCACAAAGCCGGCGGGGTCGTAACAATCCGGCCGTCACGGACGCCGTCGGACATTGCCGACACGGTGTCATCCCAGAGTCGTCCGGCGGTTTCGGCGTCGAGGGAGCTGCCCGGAGTCCACGGATCAACGCGCTGGCGGAACAGCACTTCCGCGCGATAAATGTTGCCGATCCCGGCGACGACAGACTGGTCCATGAGGAGGAGCCCGACGGCGGTCTTGCGGCGCAGCAAGCGGCGGATGAACTCCGCACGGTCCCCAGGGCGGTTGTGGAGAGGATCGGGACCTAAGCGGGCCAGGACAGCCGCAGCCTCGGCGTCGGTGATCGCTGCGCACGTGGTGGCGCCCCTCAGGTCTGCCCAGCCGTTCTCCTAAACGAGGCGCACGCGCACGGCACCCACGGGCTCGGGCGGACCCGCGTAGCCGCTTCCGGGGCTCCCTGCGCGGGAATCCGCACCCAGCCCGGGATCCTGCCCTGCGTCTTGCGGGAAGGTCTCACGTTCTCCGATCCGCCGTGGCGCACCGATGCTCGAGGCCCCGCGGAAAGATTCATCGCCACCGAAACTCCACGCACCGTAGAGGCCCAGATGGACATGCAGAAGAACCCCATGGTCAAAACGGAGGAAGAGCTGCTTGCCGTGCGCCGTCGCTTCGAGCAGTTCGTGGCGGTCCAAAAGCGCCGCGCCTGCTGCGAACCGGCCTTGGGGGCTGGAGACCTCGAGCACCTTCCCGGCAAAAACATCCTGGAACTGGCGTGCCAGGCGATGGATGGAATGCCCTTCAGGCACTACGCAACGATTTCGCCGGTGTTCTCATAGACGGCGATTTTTCCGATGCGGCGCACGTGGCGTTCGTCGTTGCTGAACGGTTCTTCCAGGAAGGCCTCGATCAGTTCGGTGGCTTCCTCAACGGTGTGCTGGCGGCCTCCAACGGCAACCACGTTGGCGTCGTTGTGCTCGCGGGCCAGTTTCGCGGTGGAGAGGTTCCAGGCGAGTGCGGCCCGGACGCCCTTGACCTTGTTCGCGGCAATTTGCTCACCGTTGCCGGATCCGCCCAGGACAATGCCCAAAGCGTGAATGCCTGCCTTCTGGTCGGCGACTACGGCGGTGGCCGCGTTGATGCAGAACGAAGGGTAGTCATCAAGGGCGTCGTACACCTTGGGGCCATGGTCAACGACGTCGTAGCCTTTGGCAGTCAAATGGCTTACGAGGTGGGCGCTGAGCTCCATGCCGGCGTGGTCCGTGGCGATGTGGACGCGGGGTGTGGTCACAGGAAGTCCATTCAGTCTGGCGCTGCGAACGCGGCAATGCCGGGCGCGGCGGTGAGGGATGCGGTTCCTAGGTTACTAGGATCGGACCCCGGCTCACCTCTTAAGACGAAGCCAGACCATACGGGCTCAGGTGACCGGAGGCTGCTCGCCGTGCTGGGCACGCGCCGCGACGCGGTTCAGGATTCCGGCAAGCCGGTCAGCTGTGGCCGAGGTCCCGGCGCTGAACGCCACCCTCCGGCCGCTGACCTGGCGGACGACGACGGCGGGACCGCTGCTGACGAGCATGGCCGTGGCTCCTCCGTGGTGCCGGAGTCCCCAGCCGCCGAAGTCGGCAGCCCTGACTTCCTGCGCGGCAGCGCCTGCGATATCCGCGGCAGGCACCGTAAGGACCCGCAGAACGCCCGCAACGAAGACCTGCACGCCTCCCCTGTCCGCCCTGACCCGGACGAAGAGGAAACAGGCTCCTATGACGGCGACCACTGCGAGCAATGCGCCCAACCACGGGAGCGCAATCGCGATCAACGTGGCGGGGAACAAGGTGGCCACGCAGATCATCACGAATACCGAACTCCGCGCGTGGACCCACAGCAACATGGAATCCTCCGCCAGGCCGGGGTCTTCCGTCCGGATCCTTTCGGCCTCGAGGGCTGCGTCGTCTTCCAGTGTCCAGTGCGGGTCGGGCTTGAAAGCCATCATCATGACCACGCCCAGGGGCAGCGCCGCGCCCGCGCCCAGCGCGAGGACCGTGGCATCAACGTGGGAGCTGCGGGCGTCGGCCAGTCCCGTCTGCCCCACGAGGCCGGCGGCGAGCACGGCGGTGATGAAGAGGGTCACCATGAGGCCCATGCCCATCATGACCCGGCGCATGATCACGGGCCGGGCCAGGGGAACCGCCTGGATGAACACCAGCCAGCCCGCGAGGATTAGGAACCCTCCGCCGCCTAAAACGTAGGCGAGGAACGGCGCAAAGCTGATTCCGCCGTCGGCGTTCCACGCGATCGCGACAGGATCGGGAAGGTTGTTGCGCAACATGAGGGCGCACACGGCAAACGCGCCGGCCAGCAGCAGTGGAAATGCCACCGCAAAGCGGAGTGCCCGGAGGTCCAACGAGTCGCGCATCTTTCCCATATTCCAACGCTACCCCGCGCCGGCGACACTGTGATCGAGCTGCCTTGCCAAGGCAGGATCAAGTGAAAGAATGACTTCACAGCGCCGGCGCTGGCTGAAACCAACCGGCTTCTCGACACCATTCTTGGAGGCAACCTTGCCAGGCCTGAACCTGACGCGCGCCGAAGCCGGACAGCGCGCGGAATTGCTCAACGTGACCTCGTACGACGTCACCCTCGACTTGACGAAGGGCGCCACGGTCTTCGGCTCCACCACGGTGGTGACGTTCTCCGCCGTCGAGGGCTCCTCGAGCTTCATCGATGCGATCACGGAGACGGTGCACAGCGTGACGCTGAACGGCGTCGAACTCGATCCGGCAGCAGTGTCCGACGGCGTGCGCATCGAGTTGCCCGGACTCGCCGCCGAGAACGAACTCAGGGTAGTTGCCGATGCCCCCTACATGAACACCGGTGAGGGCCTGCACCGCTTCGTGGACCCGGTGGACAACGAGGTCTACTTGTACACCCAGTTCGAGGTGCCAGATTCCCGCCGCATGTTCGCTGTCTTCGAGCAGCCGGACCTGAAGGCCGCATTCACGTTCACGGTCACTGCGCCCTCGCACTGGGACCTCATCTCCAACTCGCCCACTCCGGTACCGGTGGAAACCACTCCCGGGGACGACGGCGGTGCGCGCTCGATCTGGCATTTCGGCCCCACTCCCCGCATCTCTTCCTACGTCACTGCCTTGATCGCGGGACCGTACCAATCGGTCCGAAGCAAGGTCACCAGCTCCGATGGCCGCGTCATCCCGCTCGGTGTGTTCGCCCGCAAATCCCTCATGCAATACCTGGACGCCGACAACATCTTCGAACTGACGCGCCAGGGTTTTGAGTTCTTCGAGGCGCAGTTCGGATTCCCGTATCCCTTCGAGAAGTACGACCAACTGTTCGTTCCCGAGTTCAATGCCGGCGCCATGGAAAACGCCGGCGCGGTGACCATCCTCGAAGGCTACGTGTTCCGGGGCAAGGTCACCGGCGCCCAGATCGAGCGCCGCGCCATTACCGTGCTGCACGAGCTGGCGCACATGTGGTTCGGGGACCTTGTCACGATGCGATGGTGGAACGACCTCTGGCTCAACGAGTCCTTCGCCGAGTACATGTCCCACTTGGCGGCGGTCGAGAACACGGAATTCGACCGGGCGTGGACCACTTTTGCCTCGGTGGAGAAATCCTGGGCGTACCGGCAGGACCAACTGCCCACGACACACCCGATTTTCGCCGAGATCAACGATCTCCAGGACGTCGAGGTCAACTTCGACGGCATCACGTATGCCAAGGGAGCTTCCGTGCTGCGCCAGTTGGTCGCCTGGGTGGGACCGGAACAGTTCATGGCCGGCGTCCGCGAATACTTCCAGAAGCATGCCTGGCGGAACACCGAGCTCGTGGACCTCATGAAGGAACTCGAAGCTGCCAGCGGCCGCGACTTGGACCAGTGGGGCAAGCTCTGGCTCGAGACTGCCGGCGTCAATACGCTCTCCCCCGAGCTTGAGGTCGACGCCAACGGCATCATCACGTCCTTTGCGATCCTGCAGACGGCTATCGACGAGCAGCCCACGCTGCGGCCGCACCGCCTCGCCGTCGGATTCTACAACCTCTCAGCCGAAGGTAAGCTTGAGAGGACCCACCGGGAGGAGCTCGACGTCGACGGCCCCCGGACCGACGTCGCCGCCCTTGCCGGAAAGCCACGTCCGGACCTGGTCCTGCTCAACGACGACGACCTCGCGTACGCCAAGGTGCGCCTCGACCCCCCGTCCCTGGCCACTGCGAAGGCCCACCTGAAGGACTTCGCCGACAGCCTGCCGCGCACCCTCGTGTGGGGCTCGGCCTGGGATGCGGCCCGCGACGGCGAAACCCCGGCCCGTGGCTACGCCGAGCTGATCCTTGCGAACATCGCGTCCGAGACCGATTCTTCCGTGATCCAGACCCAGCTCCGGCAGCTGGCCACCACCCTGACCTACTACGTCGCAGCCGAGCACAAGGCTGCCGCCACGGTGGCGGCCGCTGACGCGCTGTGGGACCTCTCGACCACCGCGGCTGCCGGATCGGACGCCCAGCTCCAATTCGTGAAGTCCTTCGCGCTGCTCGCCGCGAGCAGCTCCCAATTGGACACCATCCAGGCGGTCCTGGACGGCAGCACCGTCCTGGATGGCCTGACCGTCGACCAGGACTTGCGGTGGGAACTCCTCACCGCACTGGTGGTGGGCGGGCGCCAGGGCCAGGAGCGGATCGACGCCGAACTCGAGCGCGACCACACGGCCAATGGCCAGAACGCGGCCGCTTTGGCGACGGCAGCCCTTCCCACCCCCGAGGCCAAGGCCGCCGCGTGGAAGAAGATCGTGGTCACAGGCGAGCTTTCCAACGCCATTCAAAGCTCCGCCGTCACGGGCTTCACCCGGGTGCTGGACACCTCCCTGTTGGAGCCGTACGCCGAAGAGTACTTTGAGGCCGTGCCGGAGATTGTTGCTACCCGCACCCATGCGCTGGCCCAGCAAATCGTCGTCGGGCTCTACCCGGCTCAGCTGACCACGCAGGCCACGGTTGACCGCACGGACAAGTTCCTCGCCGAGCTGCCGGCGGATAGCAGCGCCCTGCGGCGCATGATGCTCGAAAACCGCGACGGCGTTGCCCGCGCCTTGAAAGCCCGCGCGACAGACGTCTAGGAACCGTCGGGTGAATCACCGTCAGGCCCCGGTTCCGCTTCACTGGGACCGGGGCTTTCCCGTGTGCCGCGCGCCAAATCACCGACGCTAGACTTTCCGCATGAGCCTGGACGAACACCGCTACTCCCTGACCGTGCGCTGGACCGGAAACCTGGGCACCGGGACTTCCACCTACCGGGGCTACACGAGGGACCACGACGTCGAAATCCCCGGCCTGCCTGTCCTGAAAGGCTCCTCGGATCCCACCTTCCATGGAGACCGTAGCCGGTACAACCCCGAGCAACTTCTCCTCACCGCCCTTTCCCAGTGCCACATGCTGTCTTTCCTGCATGTCGCGGTCAAACACGGGGTGGTCGTCACCGATTATGTAGACCATGCCGAGGGCATGATGAGGCTCAATCGCGACGGCAGCGGCCAGTTCGAGAACGTCACCTTGAAGCCGCAGGTCACGGTTGCCGACCCTGCGCATGTTTCCCTGGTTGACGAACTGCACCATGAGGCCAACCAGGTGTGCTTTATCGCCAGGAGCGTTAATTTTCCCGTTCTGCATGAGCCAAGCACGGCGGTGGCCGCCAACTAGCCACATGACGGGAAGGCGGTTACGCCAGGAATCACGATGCGCATCCGGCCGCGCTACGGCGATAGGGTTGACCGTGGACAAAGTGTTCAGCGCCCGGCAACAAGGGCCCGGCGAACAAATGGATCCCGTGAGGAGCATTCCCGCACATGAACGTCGCCTCGTCGACCGACAACATCGTGGCCGATGCAGCCAAAATCGATTACGCGTCAATCTTCGTGACGCTGGGCATTGGGTTGGTGGTCTGGGTTGTGGCCCGGTTCATCATCCTGCGTATTACCCGCCGAGTGGCCGAGGGCACGAGCTTCTTCAAGAAACCGCATTTCAGGTGGGTCCAGCCGGCCTTCCGGGCGCTCGACCATGAAAGGCGCGCCCAACGCGCCCACACGATCGGCTCGCTGCTGACAAGCGTGTTGAGCGTAGTGGTGGTGGTCATCGTCATCATCTACGTGCTCAAATACCTGAATGTGGATATTGCACCGCTGCTCACCAGCGTCGGGATTCTGGGTGTGGCCATCGGCTTCGGCGCCCAACAGCTCATCCGCGATTTCCTGTCCGGCATTTTCATCACCATCGAGGACCAGTTCGGGATCGGCGATGTGATCGTGACCACCGAAGTGATCGGCACCGTTGAATCCGTGGGCCTGCGCATCACCCGGCTCCGGGCCGAAGACGGTGCCATCTGGTACCTGCGCAACGGAGAGATCCTGAGGGTGGGCAACCGCTCGCAAGGCGACTACGTGCCGGCGGAACCAGCAGCCCCGGACGACGTTCCGCCTGCGCCCCCGGGTACTGCGCCTGCCGAAACCGCCGCGTCCGGCGCGCCTCAATCTTCAAAGGAATCCCTCAAGATTCAAGAGCAGAAAGCAGGTGAGTGACATGGGCGGCCAGCCGGTATCCTCAACACCGCAGCCGGCCGAACGGCGGCAGTTGATGCAAAACGATCCGTTCAGCCAGCCTGCCTACACCGACAGCTTCTATGAGGCCATCGGTGGCCACGAGACTTTCGTGAAGCTCATCGATGTCTTCTACGACGGCGTCGCAGGAGATCCGTTGCTCCGGCCCATGTACCCGGAACAAGACCTCGCCCCGGCAAAGCGCCGGTTCCTCATGTTCCTTGAGCAGTATTGGGGCGGTCCAGGTACCTACAGCGAGGAACGCGGGCACCCCCGGTTGAGGATGCGGCACATGCCGTTCCAGGTGACGCCCGAAGCCAAGGACCGCTGGCTCTTCCACATGCGCGCGGCAGTGGATTCGCTCGGCTTGTCGCCGCTCCACGAAGGAACGCTGTGGGACTACATGGAGCGGGCTGCGCTCACGATGGTCAACAGCCCGTCCGTCCAGCAGCCCTGAGCTTGTAGCCCCGGCCTGGCTCTAGAGTGGGGCAGCAGGGTCCCTACGTGGCGCGGAACGCGACACGAAAGGGCCTGCCCCAATCTCAACGGGCTTGGAAACCCAGGCCTGATCCGGATCGTGCCAGGATGTGGCCCCGGCTCCCGCTGAGCCGGAACCAGCGGCCGTTGCGGAAGAGCCGGTGTTCGCCGTCGCCAAGGAAACCGAGCGCCAAGGCCGCGAATGCCGCGCCTGCGGGCACGCCGTCGAGTCCCGGAATCTCCCGGCCCCACACCGCGGCCCTGGCATTGTTGACGATCAGCGCACCAGGCTGGTCCGGAACAATCCCTGCCACCTCGGCAATGCCGGCATTCGCCACGGACTTGAGTTCGGCGTCGGGCACTGAACCCAGCGGCTCCCAGCCGCTGCGGGGCGCTCCGACTCCTGCCCACGGTTCGGAAACGGTCGACGGCGGGATCGGAAGCTCGACGTCGTCGGCACCGGAACGCGCCAAGCGGTCCAGGACCGAGGACAGGCTCACGGTGACGTCCGCTTGCGCGTCAGCGGCGAGGGCGATGGTCCGAAGCCCGAGAATGGTCGGCGTCGCTTCGCCCAGGAGGCGGGGCCTCAGGACGCACACATATGCAGCCAGGACCCTTCCGGAGGCCTGCAGCCGGATGGCGCCGTCGTCGATGCTCTTGGCACGCGTGACGTAAGTGCGGAGATCCGCCAGATCACGGGGATCGACGAAACGGAAGGACTGGGTCAAAACATCGGACACATCATCGACTCTACCGGCATGTCCGCGGTTGAGAGGGGTCAGGGGGGCGTCTAGAGTCGAACCATGACTGACGCGCGCGCCGGCCTGGAACATCAGGTCGCCCTTGAGGACCCCACATCCACCCTCATCGACCTGTTGTCCTTGGCCGACTTCGACGGCGCGAGGACCGCCGAGGACATCTTCCTCGGCCCCTCCCAGAAACAGCCACGCCACCGCGTGTTCGGCGGGCAGGTGCTCGCCCAGTCCCTCGTTGCCGGCATGCGCACGGTCGAGGAGGACCGGACCGTCCATTCCATGCATGGCTATTTCCTTCGTCCGGGCGACGCCAACCAGCCCATCACTTTCAGCGTTGAACGGCTTCGTGACGGACGCTCGTTCTCAGCCCGGCGGGTGCACGCCTACCAGGAAGGCCAACCGATCCTGTCGATGATCGCTTCCTTCCAGACCGAAGCCGAGGGGGTGGAACACCAGTCCGCCATGCCGGCCGGAATCCCGGACCCCGAATCACTGCCGAGCACGGCGGAACTGCTGCAGAAGTACGACCATCCGCTCGCCCGCCATATGTCCTTCGAGCGGCCCTTCGATGTCCGCCACGTCGATCCCGCAATCTATGTGGAGGCGCCGAAGGACCGGGTAGCCAGCAATGCGGTCTGGATGAAGACCTTCGGCCCGATGCCGGACGATCCCAACCTTCATCTGGCCGCCTTGGCGTACGCAAGCGACTACACCATCCTGGAATCGGTGCTGCGCAAGAACGGATTGAGCTGGATGACGCCAGGCATGAGCGTCGCGAGCCTTGACCACGCCATGTGGTGGCATCGCCCCGTCCGCGTGGACGAGTGGCTGCTCTACGTGCAGGAGTCCCCCAGTGCCCAAGGCGCCCGCGGACTCGCCACCGGCAAAATCTTCAGCCGCGATGGCCGGCACGTCGCCACGGTAGCGCAAGAGGGCATGCTCCGGATCCCGGCGTAGCCGCCGCAACGCCGCCAGGATCATCGAAGCAAAGAAGGCCGGCGCCCCGGGGGAATATCCAGGGCGCCGGCCTTCTGTGGAGTAATCCGCTTAGTCGCGGGTCAGCTTGCGGTGCGTGACACGGTGCGGCTTGGCAGCGTCCGCACCGAGGCGCTCCACTTTGTTCTCCTCGTAGGACTCGAAGTTACCCTCGAACCAGTACCACTTCGACGGGTTCTCCTCGTCGCCTTCGTAGGCCAGGATGTGGGTGGCGACCCGGTCGAGGAACCACCGGTCGTGCGAGACCACTACGGCGCAGCCGGGGAATTCGAGCAACGCGTTCTCAAGACTGCTGAGGGTCTCGACGTCGAGGTCGTTGGTGGGCTCGTCAAGAAGCAGGAGGTTTCCGCCCTGCTTGAGGGTCAGCGCCAGGTTCAGGCGGTTACGCTCACCACCGGAGAGCACCCCGGCTTTCTTTTGCTGGTCCGGCCCCTTGAAGCCGAAGGCCGCGACGTAGGCGCGGGACGGCATTTCAACATGGCCGACCTGGATGAAGTCCAGGCCGTCCGAAACGACCTCCCACAGGGTCTTGTTGGGGTCGATGCCGCCACGGCTCTGATCTGCGTAGGAGATCTTGACCGAGTCACCGATCTTGAGGTCGCCGCCGTCGAGCGGTTCCAGCCCGACGATGGTCTTGAACAAGGTGGTCTTGCCGACGCCGTTAGGACCGATGACGCCTACGATGCCGTTCCGGGGCAGCGTGAACGAAAGCCCGTCGATCAGGGTCCGGTCCTCGAAGCCCTTCTGCAGGTTCTTGGCTTCCAGGACCAGGCCACCCAGGCGCGGTCCTGGCGGAATCTGGATTTCCTCGAAGTCGAGCTTCCTGGTGCGGTCAGCCTCGGCTGCCATTTCCTCGTACCGGGCCAGACGGGCCTTCGACTTGGTCTGGCGACCCTTGGCGTTGGAGCGGACCCATTCAAGTTCCTCGCTGAGGCGCTTGGCCTGCTTGGCGTCCTTTTTGCCCTGGATTTCGAGGCGGGCACGCTTCTTCTCCAAGTAGGTGGAGTAATTGCCTTCATAGGGGTACAGGCGGCCCCGGTCCACTTCACAGATCCACTCGGCGACGTGGTCCAGGAAGTAGCGGTCGTGGGTGATGGCGAGGACGGCACCAGGGTAGGCCGAGAGGTGCTGCTCCAGCCACAGGACACTTTCGGCGTCCAGGTGGTTGGTGGGCTCGTCAAGGAGCAGGAGGTCCGGCTTCTGCAGCAGGAGCTTGCAGAGAGCCACGCGTCGGCGTTCACCACCGGACAGGACAGTCACGTCGGAGTCGCCCGGCGGGCAGCGGAGTGCGTCCATGGCCTGCTCGAGCTGGGAATCGATGTCCCACGCATCTGCTGCGTCGATGGCTTCCTGAAGGTGGCCCATTTCCTCCAGCAGGGTGTCGTAGTCGGCGTCCGGGTTGGCCATTTCCTCGGAGATCTCGTTAAAGCGCTGGATCTTCGAGTAGATCTCGCCCACGCCTTCCTGGACATTGCCCAGGACGGTCTTTTCCTCGTTCAGGGGCGGCTCCTGCAGGAGGATGCCCACGGAGTAGCCGGGGCTGAGGCGGGCTTCGCCGTTCGACGGTGTGTCGATACCAGCCATGATCTTCAGGATCGTGGATTTGCCGGCTCCGTTCGGGCCAACGACGCCGATCTTCGCGCCAGGGAAGAACGACATGCTGACATCGTCCAGGATTAGTTTTTCGCCAACGGCCTTGCGAGCCTTGGTCATCGTATAAATGAATTCCGCCATGCCGTTAAATCTAATGGGTGGCAAGGCATAACTCACATTCGGCCCTGCTAGCGGGAATCCCCGACGAAGCATTTGCCGCTGGCCAACACTGGCAAGACCGTCACGGAAACCTGGCCGGCCCTGATCTCGCCCATGACGCAGTCCTTGTCCAGTCTCGCCGCGGCCTCGATGGCGTCGACATCCAGCCCCGTTGGCGTCTTGCTCGCCGATACCTCCACAGCAGGGGCCGGAATCCCGGCGGATACGAGTTGCGATCGCAGTTCGTCTTGTGCCGGTTTCGGAGTTGCGGCGGCAATGGTCTTCAGTACGGATTCCATGGTCTGCTTCAGGGTCGCAGTGCCCGGGCTGAGCGAAGCGGACGCCGATGCCGATGAGTTTCCAGCACTGGGGGTGACTGCGGGAGCTGCGGTGGCTGTGTTCGATGGGGCTGGCGATGAAACCGCCGTGCTTCCTGACACCACAGGAGCAGGCACCGTGCAGCCGGCCATCAGCCCGGCCATGATTAACGGTACTGCAAGCAGCAAACCCGGGCTCCCGGCCGCGTCGCGGCGTACTGATCGTTTTCGCGGCGTTCCCCTGCTCATCACCCGGCCATTCTGCCATGCGACGCACTACGCGCTGCGCCACACGGCATCCGCGGATGTCCGGGGCATCCCGGTTTCAGGCGCCAGCGTCATTTCAAACGCCCGAGTCATTTCAGTGCGTCCACGAGTTCTCCGGTGCGGGTATCAACGAGAACCGACTCATCGCCTTCTCCGGCCGGAAGGATAATTTCCCGCTCGGCTGCGGCACTGCCGTCTTCGTCGTCGTGCGGGCCGTCTTCACCATCTTCCTCGTCCGAGGGCCACGGGTTCTCCGGCTCCGCCTCAGCGGCCAGGGGCGTGCTTTGCGGGCCAGTGCTACCGGTGGTCCGGATGAAGTTCGCCGAGCCCCACATGAGGTCGTGCCCCACCGACTCGGCGACGATTTCGGCAACGTGGTAGATCCTGCCGTCGTGTTCCCATTGCCTCAACTTGAGTTTCCCGACCACGATGACCCGCTGGCCCTTCTTGACGCTGCATCCGATGTTTCCCGCGAGATGCCTGAACGCCTGGACGCTGAACCAACTGTTGGTAACATTTAGCCATGACCAAATCAGCGCTCTACCTCAGGATTTCCAAGGACAAGACCGGCGAAGGTCTGGCGGTCGAGCGTCAGGAAGCACTCATTCGGAAGATGCTAAAGGAAAAGGGGTGGGAAGCAGGAAGGGTGTACACAGACAACTCCGTCAGTGCCACATCTGCCAAGGCGGTCCGCCCCGCTTATGAGCAAATGCTGTCCGACTGGGAGGCCGGAGAATTCGAGGCGATCAGCGCCTATGACCTTGACCGCATCTACCGCCATCCGATCCAGCTTGAGGAATTGATCGACCTATCAGAGAAGCGCGGCTTGCTGCTCGCCACGTGTGGAGGTGACGCCGACCTCTTGACAGACAACGGAAGACTCTTTGCCCGGATCAAGGCGTCCGTGGCCAAGGCGGAGACCGAGCGACGCAGCGCACGCCAGAAAGCCGCGTTTGCCCAGAGCCGTGAGAAGGGCAAGCCGCACTGGTCCAAACGTCCTTTCGGCTATGAGACGGACGGCAGCATTGTCGAGCGGGAAGCCAACGCGGTCAAGACCATGGCAGGAATGCTGCTGGAAGGCCAGAGCATGGCGGAGTGTGTCCGTTGGATCAACTCCGTGGACATCACATCCACTCTCGGGAAGCCCTGGCAGAACACGACGCTTCACCGTGTCATGACCTCTCCACGCGTCGCAGGGCTGCGCATATACAAGAGTAAGAAGATCGTTGACGGCGAAGAGGTAGAGGTTTCCGAAGAGATGGAGGGCAGCTGGGAGGCCATCATCGAACCTGATACGTGGCGCGGAATCCGAGCAATCCTCAAAGATCCAAAGCGAGCCGTCACCAAGCTCAACAGCCGCGACACTCTTCTTTCCGGCCTACTGACTTGCTCTGTGTGTGGGGGGAAGTGCTACGGGACGCGCACTGCTAAAGCACGCGGCAACCGCAAGGAAATGTGGGTCTACCGATGCTCTGAATCCGCACATGTGGCCAAGACGATGGGGCGTACGGACAACTGGGTGGTACTTATGACACTCAGGGAACTTGGCTCCGTGAGCTCCGAAGAAGTGGAGACGGACAAAGCCGAACTTGAGCGCCTGCGGGCCGCTCGCGCCCTCGAAACCCAATCATGGGCCGAATGGCTGGAAGAGGCGGGAGAAGAAGGCCTTAGGCCATCCGAGTACCGCATACCTCGTGGGAAGCATGAGGCCCGGCTAACCGAGCTAGACCGTAAGCTCACCGAGATGCAGACTGTCTCACTTGTCAGAGTCGCTACGGAATCAGAGGCGGAAGAAGGCATTGAGATGGTCTTCCAGTGGGAGGAGATGAGCCTTGCCAGGCGTCGGAGAATCATTCAGAGCATCTGGCAGTCCATTACACTCGTCCGCACCGCCAGGGGTGTCCGATGGAGCCCCGAGCACGTGAAGCTAATCAGTCGAGCTACCGGCAAGGAAGTAAAGGGGGAACTCGTAAGCTTACCCGACAACGTGCACCCCTAAGAATCGGTCCCCGTCAGATTCCGCTGGCGGGGATTTTTTTGATCTCATTTCATGAAATTCGAGACCATACACCCTTGTGCACAAACGGTCAACAATCGAGGTATTTTTGTCCTGTATACTCTAGATATCGAAGAAATTCGGCATTTTACACCTAAGGATATACAGATGTCAACAAATCGACCGGGACGCAAAAAGGGATACGTCGCCTCAGATCTCACGAAGGCCCGCCAGTCTGCGGCTGTCCGACGAAACGCGATTGACGCCATGGAGCGCCGACACGGCAGAGAGTTAAACGTCGCGCTCCGCGCCCTCACAGAGGCCGAGGTCCACCTTGAGCGTCTTGAGGCTGAAGAAGTCGAGTAAAAAACAAATTCCCCGGTGTTGGTCCACCGGGGAATTCGGAAAGTAATCAACACCATTTTATCAGAAAGTAATCATGAAATTGTCTGTTTTCGAATCTCTCAAGCAACGCTTTGCTCAGGAAGATCCTTCGCTAGGATCCGTCACCCCCCAGCAGTGGGAAGAGGCTGGGTATGACATCCCGACCGTGGAGGGGAAGAACGACTTCACCCGTATGACCGCAGCGGTGGCGCTGCACAAGCAAGGCCTTCCCTGCTACTACAAGTGGAAAGGTGAGCTCCGCTTCTCTGGCGTGGATTTCGTCAAGGCATATGACCCGGAGGACGTTGCTGAAGATCAGCGCCAAATTGCGGAAATGGATTACTGGACCAAGTACCCCAACCGCCTCAAGTCCGCTGCCGACATGATCAAGACCCCCGCAATCGAATGGCTTGTTCAGGACAGGGTACACAAATCCGGGCTATTCCAGCTCTTCGGGGCTTCCTACACAGGTAAGACGCTCCTCGTCCTTGATCTGGTGATGTCGTGGTGCGCCGGCCTTCCGGAATGGCAGGGTTACCAACTCAACAACGAGGGCGAGCCCCAGGACGCGTTGTATGTCGCTGCCGAAGGCGGAGCCGCTCTGTCGGTTCACGTCGACGCTTGGCTCAAGCACCACCCAGAGGTACACCAATCCGACCTTAGCGGCCTGGTTTTCCTTGACGGTGGCGATGGTGACAGCGTCTTCCTGTCCATCGATGCCAAGCGCCGCAGGGATGATGAGCCTGACATCCAGCACGCGGATTCGTGGGACCGCCTCTTTGCGGAAGTACTGGACAAGGGGTTGTCCCCTACGCTCGTCGTTTTCGATACACAGATCGACCTGGCTCCCGGTGTGGACGAGAACTCGAACACGGACATGGTGGGGGTCCTCCGTAAGGTCAAGCGCCTTGGCGACACTTACGGCTTCATGGCAATAGTCGTCCACCACACCGGCCACGACGGGAACAAAGCTCGCGGTGCTTCCGGAATGATGGGCAAGTGCGACGCTCAGGCCAAGCTCTCCAGCATCGGCGAGAAGTCCGGTAAGGCCAAGCTCGAATGGATCAAGGTCAAAGGCGGTCCGGCGCCCCAGGACACCATCAGCTATGAGATCTCCGGCAGCGCAAAGCTGCCCGATCTCGACTCAGAGGGCGCTGTCTGTGTTCCGATTTCCAAGTTTTCAGCAGCTCATGCGGAGCTGGCCGTCAAGACTCCATCCGAGGAGACGCAGCGCCTCATTATGAATGCGCTCAATGGAGGGCAGCTCTCGACCCGCGCATTATCCGAGGCGGTCGGAATCGACAGAAATGCCAAGGTTTTCAAGGATGCCCTGGAGTGGATGACCGCCTCCAACCACCTCTCGCAGACGCAGAAAGGCCGCAGCACTATGGTTGGGCTGCATCCGCTAGCCATGGCGCCGACGGACCCCACTATTGGCTAGGACAGTATCTAACCATAGAAGCCATCATGCCTCTACTTCCGCTAGATCTCGGGGATTCTATGGTTGGCAACCATATATCCAACCATTACCCAACCATAGAACCGGGTATGTAGGTGGATGGTTGGTTTGGTTGGGGGGGCTTTAGCCCCAACCAGTAACCAATCCTTCCAACCACCGTTCGCACTAAGACATAAGACATATTGACGCAACGACGATCCAAGCAACAGCTAACAAAGGATCGCGTCATGCGAGAAGCAACGATATACAACCTGCTCGACCGCCAAAAGCTCAACGTCTACTTCCCCGACGGCGGGACGTGGGTCAGGGGCTGGCTCAAGGAGGAGCTAGGCATCAGGGCCGACTGGAAGCGTGACCCAAAGACCGGCCTTGTCTGGTGGCAGATCACCAAGACCAAGCAAGAAGCCCTCACGACCGCCCTGCGGAGCCGGTATGCCGGAGTGTGGCTCATCAGGCAGTACTCAGAAAAGGTCATCTGTACAACGGCTTGCCAGGCCGCTAAACGGGACGAATGCATCTGCTCCTGTGCGGGCGAATTCCACCGTGGCGGTGGGGATTGGCAGTACGTAACTGACCAGTTCATGGTCAACGACGAGGTCAAGCAGGTAGTCCGTCACTACAAGGCCCCACAATGATCTCCGCCGGAATTGATGTGGTCTAGCGACTCTCATCAACGGGAGGCAGCGAGCGCCGGGAGATTCAAATGTCCTACTCCGGCGAATTTTGGGACTACGCTTCCGAGCCCGTTCGAGGTCGTCCGCACTTCCTAGTTCCATGGGTTCATAGTCCCTGGGTTACTAGTACCAAGAGCCCAAATACCATAGGCGCGTCTGGCGAACGCGGGGACCTCCACCGCGACCCGCGCAATTCGTCCTAGGATTATTGCGACCGCTAACTGGCCTGGGCAATTGCGCGTGAGGCAATTGCCCAGTCCCCCTGGACCCCGATAAGTAACTCCACGGATGCCACGAGGTTGTGGCCAAGACGGAGAAGAAGGAAGTACTAGCACGATGACCAAGGCTGTCCAAGGCGAACCCACCCCGAACGCGGAAGGAACCGCACCCCAGTCCAAGAAGGTTCGGCTGAGCGCAGACATTGACCCCGACCTCTACCGCGAGCTGGCCTCGTGGTGCCAGGATGTGGCGTTCCAACTTGGACGTACGAGAGTCCAGCACGTGTGGGCGATCCGCGCACTCATTAATGAGCTTCTCGAAGACAACGCACTGGAGGTCAGGATCATTGAGCGGATCCAAGAGGATCTGGAGGTCTAGCTTGATAGCGCAATTACGTGTGAACCTCAGGCCCTTGTAGTAATCCACGCAACATCGACTAATCAGGAGAGCCAACATGCCACTTCATCTGAAGGAACTGGCGCTCAGCGTTGCCAGGTGCGGCGAGCTTTCCGGAGTTGATGACGCCCAGCTTCGAGGCATTTCTCATCCCTGCCATAAGGTAGTCAACGCCCAAGCCCGGTCAGGAGGGCAATTCCAGGTGCCTGAAGCATGGGCAGGTAACCTCGCCGGTTCCAGGGTGGTGTTCTTGTCGTCAAACCCTGCGATCAGCGCTGGCAATCCTGAAGCCAAGCGGCTCTCGAAACGCGTTGCGGAAAAGTATCCCACTGTCGAGTGGGATGATGCCGCCATTGCCGATTTCATGGTCAACCGGTTCAACCCCGACCAGGGCTGGGTCATCGACCGCAAGCACCTCAAAGTCGACGGCAGCAGGGGCTCCAAGGAGCCTTATTGGGGCTGGATCGAAAAGCAGACAAAAGCCCTATTAGGTGATGACGTGACCTGGTACGACGAGGCCGTCATGACAGAGGTTGTCCATTGCAAATCAAACAAGGAGCATGGCGTTCTGGAGGCATCGGCACATTGCGCCAGCCTCCACCTGGATAGGATTCTTTCGGCAGCCCCAGCCGGGCTCTTGGTTGTCGTAGGTAAGCCGGCATCATCGGCGTTCCGGGCCGCCTATCCGGAAGCGCTGGCCACCAAAGACAACTTTGCCGTCGACGGCGAGAATGGCTACCCCGATCCGGAGCACAACATCCTCCCAATGGTCATCGGTCGGAAAAAGCGCCTCGTGTGCTTCCTCTGGCACCGGGGCTCTTGGGGGAAAATCACTGATCTAAAGCGCCTGTATCCTAAAGATTTTCATCGCCTCCAGGAAGCCGCCGGCCAGCGCGTGTAGCCTTCCGTGCTTCCGGAGCTGATCCATCCAGATTACGGCGTAGCCCTTAGCTGCCACTCCGCTACAGGAATCGGCGAAGAGACAAATCAATACTCGCCCCTCACCCAGTCGCTCCCCATCACCGGACACATGGAGTGCCTCCCGCCTGAATCTCCATAGGTTGAATCTCCGAAGGTCCAATCTTCACGATGCCCAGGATTCACCTGCCATGGAGTCGTGTGAGACGTCGGGGACCACCTGCGAATCGATGATTCACGCCTCCCCCAGTCGGGCTCTTCCGCCCTCATTCACCGGCTCGGCCTTGGAGCTCGGCCCACAGGAGGTGCCGGAACTCCGGTGGAAGGTCCCGCGATTTTTGCAAAACTTGCAACGGCGAAGATAAAACATTTCAGAGAATGCCGATGAATTAAATGCATTTCAATAAGGCGAATTGCATTATTTGGTGATATAAATGTTTATGTGCAAATTAGATTCACTTAATCTTCTTTTTGATAAAAGGATTAAGAAATTTGCATCGCTAACATTTTGCAAATTTTACAACATCGCTTCCCGCGAAAGGCCGCACATGAGAATTCCTCAGCTCCACATCGGCGCCGGCACGCAGCTCGGCTCCCTAACCGTCTTCCCCGTATGGACCAATGCGAGCGGTCAGCTCGGCATCAGCACCGGAACCGGTAGCCATCTGGAGGTGACGGAACTCGCGTCGGGCCCGCAGGTGGGCAAGCTCAGCATCAGCAATCACGGCACCAAGCCGGCGCTTTTGCTGGAAGGCGAGCTCCTCGAAGGGGGTCACCAGCACCGGATCTGCGCACGGGACGTCATCTTGGGCGCCGGGGAAAGCCGCGAGATCGATACGTTTTGCGTCGAGCGCGGGCGATGGGGAGGAAAGAACTCACACAGTCGCACCGCCCGCCGCGCCCCACTCAGTGTGAGAGCAGAACTCCACGGTCCACAGCCTGGTAGCCGCCAGGGACGGATATGGGAGCGCGTTTCCCGACATCAGGGCGTTAGCGGATCATCCCCCACCGGCTCTCTGGTGGATCTCCTCAATGCCAGTCGAAATAGGACGATCTCGCAGCCATTCCGACTGCCACTCCCCCTCGAAGGCCAGCGTGGCGTCATCCTCGGGCTTGGCGGAGAAGCTTTGATGATCGAAGTATTCGGGACGCACTCACTCTTCTTGCGGCACTACGGTCAGTTGGCCGACGCGGTTGTCATGGATCTCCAGCTCTTCGCCACAATGCCAGAAGCTGCCACGCCAGCCCAAGATGTCCGGCAAGTGGCAGCGAGCCTGAGCAATCTCAGAGTCGCGCGATTCGGCGACGACGTTTTTACCGTCCGTGACCACGGGACTCTCAAAAGCGAGTCATTCTCGGTCCAGAACGGCTGCCAGGCGGTAACCGGAATCAGAGTCGCACTCCCGAAGCGAACGCCGCAGTTCGCTCACTTGTCCGCCTGGAACATGGAGCATCCCAGCATAGCCTCTGTCTGACGTTAGTCCGGGCTCTCGCCGCCGTGACGGCCCAGCGCACATTCGGGACCTCCGTAGAGGTCAGATAATAACGGCATTACACCGAGAAATACCTCCCTCCCGACACGAAACTCTCTGACCCGAAGTATTTGCCGAGCACCACAACGGGGCACTATCGTCAAGACTTAGCTGGGGGATCGTGTCATACGAATTGAACTGGGGTGCAGCCCAGGAGTCTTTTTCTCAGGGACAAGACCGCCGCTCGCATTCAAGAAGCAATCTAGACAGGATAAGCAATGACTGAAAACAACACTCAAATCGACAAGAAGAGTGTCAAGAGTAATGCCAAGGCCCAGGCCGCAGCGGACAAAGCCTACCGCAAAGCGTCCCGTCCGTGGTTCAAAAAGAAAAGGTTCATTTTTCCCCTGATCCTTGTGGTCATCATCATCATCAGCTCGGTTGCTGCAAACTCCGGTAAGAAGGACACCGCAGCAACGAGCCCTGCGGCCACCTCTAGCACACAAGCCGCTGGCCCCGCTGCACCAAGCGGGACCGCAGCCCAGCTTCAGGCCTTGGCCGCAGCAAAGGGCTATCTGGATTCAGGCATGGGCTTCTCGCAGGCTTCGCTTACCAAGCAGCTCACCTCAAGTGCCGGCAACGGATTCGCGCAGGCCGACGCCCAGTGGGCCGTCGATCACGCCGGTGCTGACTGGAACGGACAGGCCCTCAAAGCGGCGAAAGGCTATCTGACCTCCGGCATGGGCTTCTCGCAGGCTTCGCTTACCAAGCAGCTCACCTCAAGTGCCGGTAACGAATTCACGGCGCCGCAGGCTGAGTCCGCCGTCGCGAACTCTGGTGCGGACTGGAACGCGGAGGCCGTCAAAGCAGCAAAGGGCTACATGACCTCAGGCATGGGCTTCTCACGCCAGAGCCTGATCGCCCAGCTCACCAGCCCTGCCGGCAACCAGTTCACGGATGCGCAGGCCGGATACGCGGCTGACCAGGTGGGGCTGAAGTAACCGCCCGTCTTATCGTCGATCCGGAAAACTTGATCGAAAGAGAAAGCCCGCAGCTGATACTGCGGGCTTTCTCGTTTTCAGCCACGGTTTCGGACTAGAGACCCGTCTGACTCACTCCGTATTCGGCCTGCTCCGGGGTGTAACCCTCGTAGAGCAGCTGGTCGACCAGCCCGCTGCGGGAGAAGGAGGTGTGTTTCAGGTAATCCTTGGCCTTTTGGGCTGCCTGCACGTTCCAGTCGACTGTCACGCGGTCCACGGCCCAGGTCGCATCCTCGGTCGAATACTTCTCGTATTCCAGTTGTTTGATCAGGCCGGTCCGCGAGAAGGCGGAGTAATTGAGGTACTGAGCAGCTTTCCGCAGAGCGTTCTGCTGACTCACCGTCCCAGCCGCAGCCTTGGCGGCGGCGGCCTTATCTGCCGCAGCCTTGTCAACCGCAGCCCGTTCGGCTGCCGCTTTGTCAGCAGCCGCCTTTCCGGCGTCGGCAAACTCGGCTTCGGTTATGTTCACCGTCACCTCAACGTCGCCCGAGTCTGACAGCTGCCCCGCTGAAGGCTTGAGGGAAACGACCGTGACAGTATGGTTCGGCTTGCCCGTGGCCCATTTCTTTCCGTCTTTGCCGATAACAACGACGTTGAATCCGCTGGTCGCCAACGCGGTGAATGCGACATCCCAAGGTTTTCCGGCAACGTCGGGGACAGGATTTGCAGTTTTGCTTGGCGAAGGCGTGGATTTTTCCGTCGAAGATGCCGCTTGTTGGACTCCTCCCCCGCAAGCCGCGAGACCGCACATAAGAGTTATTGCCAAGACGGCAGAGAGGTAGCGCTTCATGTTCCCCGATTTCATTGTTCTGCGGTGCGGTGATCATTCCCCGCGATGGCGGGGAGGATTCCCTAACTATAAGGGCTAGGCCTTGGTCTACCGATCTGTCTGGGTCGGTGATCTGTATCTGGTTTCGGCAGTCTTGCATACGCCACGGGCATGGTTGGTTGCCGGCCTCGCTGCTTTTCGGTGCTCCACTGTTGATTCTGGTTGCCGTGACCATGTTCAGCCGCCCGTTCGCGCGGATTACGGGCCCCCGTCACGACCTGTTCGTTCAACGTCGACCTCTATCTTCCTCAACTTGAACCGCTCTGGGTTTGAAAGAGACTCCGGTTATGCGGTCTGCAATGACAGAATACACGCTTGTTGATGCTTGATTTTAAATTCTACTGGCGGGATATCTCCGATGCAGGAATGGATCCACTCGGCATTGTATCAATGGACCCAGCGGGCCGTTACGGACTCAACCGTCGCCACAACCCCACCTTTTCGAGGGAAATTGCGCGGCACGACTTGTGCTGTTCCGGGAAGTCACCCATAGGGGTTCCGGGTTCATTGCGGCCCCGGACCTATCGTGTATTCAAAGGGAACATTGTCTTTGCGGTACACGTAAATTCCGGCTTGGCGAAACTGAAAGCAATCTTGCAAGGAAAACAGCAAACAGCCGACTCTTCTGACGGGACTCAAATACCGTCCCGCAGCCCTTGCAGATCACTTACCCTTGATACACGGCTCTGCCGGCGGCTGAGTCGGGCGATGTCATTCCCAAGCCTGGCTCGCTCAGACACGGGCGACTGACCGCCAACATCAACGCACCCTACGGTTGCCCCCATACTTACGCCTGCACGTATCTGTAGACCGTCGCCCTGCTTAGACCAAGTAGCTGGGCTATCTCATTCGCGCTATGCCCGTCGGAGAACATCGTTCTGCAAAGCGACATCTTGGCGTCCGTTGCTTTGCGGGGTCGGCCACCGAGGCGTCCGCGTTCTCTCGCCGACGCCAACCCTGCCTTGGTCCGCTCAATAATCTGGTCACGTTCCAACTCTGCCAAGGCTCCCATGATGGTGATCATCGCTTTGCCCATGGCGCCGGTGGTATCTATTCCGTCGGTCACCGAGCGGAAGGTCACACCCAAGGCCTTGAATTCGTCTACCAGGTCAAGCAAATTCCGAGTATTTCGTGCGATTCGGTCCAGCTTCCAAACTACAACTTCATCGCCTTCGCGCACGTGCTCCAGCAACTTTCCAAGAGCTGGCCTTTCCGCCTTTGAACCACTCACTCCCTGGTCCTCAAAAATCTTAACGGCCCCAGCTCCCTTCAGCGCATCAAGCTGCAGTTGAAGATTCTGATCTTGCGTACTGACACGGGCATAACCAATAACTGCCACGATTTGCCTCACATTCTCGTCTCGAAAAGATATCACTCATAATTAGTTTATGAGACGAGTTTTGATATTGTCAATTGCCCTGAAATTGGCGACGATCTAATCAGTAAATTCGCTTAGCTGAAATTCTCAATAAACCATCGTTTATGAGACTCCGTCGACCAGCCACCCGCTCATTCGAAATTCAATGCACGATCAAACTGCTGACTGGAGACGTCAACAAACTGTTCGAAAGTTCCATCCGCCAGGTGCACGGCGTACTCCCTTAGCGACTCCATCTCGAAGTTGACCGCGAGCCCCTCCCTCACCCAGGCATAGCCTGGTAGGTCCTCCATCCAGGTCTCAAGCGAGTCAATTCGAAGCAGGATGTCTTTCACCTCACTCACGCTGATAGCAGAGCTCCAAAGCATGTACTTGTCGGTGATTTGCCCCTTAGCCGACACAACAGATCTGAAGTTCGGAAGCCACCGCACGACCAAGCCATCAGTGCTCCCTCCCCCGCCGCCATGCAAAAGCGGGTTCCGGTAAGTTTGCGATAAATGCTCCAAATGATCTAATTGCCCAACCGTCTTCTCGCTGGTCAGTCCACCGAAAGCAAACTGAAACTTCCTTCGCCAGCCAGCCCGCAACACCTCTGTGAGCGAGAAATCGAGGTTGCAAATGTCTGCCCTAAACCCGGCCATCAGCACGAATCTGTGCTCCAACATGCTGAAGTAGGCGGCGATCGTTGCGATTGTGAGATGTGAAAGCCTCTCCTCTTTGGCCCTCGTGGCGAAGAGTTTCCCGAATGCGGACATCATCATGTCGGTTGGCATGCTGGATGGTTTCTGGTCTTCGAGCTCCAACTCCGATAACTCCATTTCCCGGAGGAGATCGCGGAAATACTCGAACATTGATAGATATCGGGCGTGCTGATTGAGCACGATCGCTTCATTCGCCTGAAGCTTTAAGTCGATAAGCGGCTGAACGCCTTTCTCCATGACACTGGCGATTCCCTTCGTGAGCATTGCATCAATCTCGTCGACGAGAAGCCCAGACCGAGTTCCCACATTTTCCGCAACGATCCCACGCAGTCGAAGGCCCGTCTTTCCAAAGAATATGAGACATTCCTGCCCTTTATAGGCGAACCGGACCTGCCACAGTCGCTTGTCTGCCGGTCCGAGGTCCACGCCATGTCCTGCGGTCACAAGAATCAATCGAAGTAGATCGCTCGTCGCTACGTGGCGGTGCTCTAATGATTTCTGCTGTGTCTGCTGGGCCTCCACATCAAGTGACAGGTCAGGTGCTGAAAAGTGCCGCATCTCTCTGGGGGCAAGTCCAGCTATCCGATGTAGAAGGCCATCTACTTTTTCATCACCAGAAATGGAGTCCATCAGAGTTTCACCGTTCTGTACTGGAGGGCCTGGACGCCGTTGCGCTTGAGGTGTTGCTCGATCAGCTGTTCGAAGTAGTGACCCTCATTGGTTTCCGAGGGCACAGGCCGGAGGTACGAATCGAGAAGCTGACCAAAAGTAGTCCACACAATAGCCCCCAGCGGTGGTCGGTCGTTAGGGCCGGCTCAAAGCCAGCACCTAGATCATATGTCCCGAAGACCCCGAGCCGTAGGATGATCGCCGCCGGAGTCATGCAGCCGCAGTTGACAACTGGGCTTGTATGTTATTGGCATGGATGAATTTATCAAGCAAGGCCAGTGGTGGTGGCTTCTGATAGTTCCTTTAGCAACCTTCGTTTTTGCTCTGTTTGGAAGTTGGTGGGGAACCAATCTCGGCAAGATCACCGAGCATGAGCAGTGGCTGAGGAACCAGAAGCAAACGGCCTACCAGAAATTTGTATCACTCGCTCAGGTGAACGCACAGAACTTCTACTCTGCGTTAGAGAAATCTAAGTTCTCGGACAAACTGGAACAAGAGAATCTCCGAATGCAGGCCTACTGGGAACTCCACGTCGTGGCCAACAAAGACGTTGCTGAGGAGGCTTACCGATACATCCACGAATTCAAGGCATACATAACCCTGGTCCAAGAGTCCAACGTCGTCCGGGAAGTCGTGCGGCAACGCCTTGACCAACCCGAACCAGATGATTCGCCTGAATTCATCACGGGGTTAGGGCAGTATCTGAAAGACAAAGATCTGAAAGCCCCGCACGACATTGCCGTTAAGGGCTACGAGTTGCTCATGATGCAGGTTCACCGACTTGTAGACGTTATGCGTCATGACTTAGGCCTTCCGTCTGTGGGAACGGTCGACGGAACCAAAGACCTCCGATCGAATCCGGTCGAAAACTGGCTCAAAGAGTTTCAGCGCACTTTGCCTGAAGGAAACTTCGAAAGCGCGCTGCGTGGCCGAAGGAAGAAAGTTGAGGACGATGAAGACTAGAAGTTACATCTAAAGAGGCCCGCTTTTTGCCTTCCGTCCGCCTGCGGCGGGGCCTTCTGTGTATGTTGTGCCTATGGATCCTGAAACACTTCGAATGATAGTTCCTGCTGGCGCTGGCATCCTTGGCGCGCTACTCGGTTCGGGGGTGACGGGATGGATCAATCTCAAGAACGCCAGGGCGGCACGCGAGGCGGAGCGCGCCATGTGGGAACTCCGCAGGGCACACGACACGGACGAAGCCCGACGCGTGGAGAAGAGAGACGTTTACGGCACCTACAACACAGCCATGCACTCACTCACCACCCTGATAGGTTATGGGCATCTTTCCAACCCCCGCCGACTGGATGAAGAACCCATCTTGGAGGCCCGGAGGGTCATGGCTGAATCATCCCAAGCGATGATGCTTCTTCCCGGCACGGAACTGGTAACCGCCTCAATGACGGCGGCAATGCAAGCGCAGACAGATCTTCTTACACTCGTTGAAGAATCCATCAATAACGGTACAGAACTCAGCGACGAAGATTTTGAAACCGCCTGCGATGATCTCCGACGAAAGTCATCGGTGACAACGGTCTTGATGAAGGCGAGCCTCGAACAGAAGCTCCCTCCAACTGAACCCACGATGGCATGGATACAAGAGGCGCAGAAGTAGAGCTTGTACGTTTGACCCATGGACTTCTGGATCCCTTTACTTGGTGGCGCACTCGGTGCAGCCCTTATCAACGGCATTGTTGCTTTGTATAAGCTAAAGCGCGACAGGCAAGTAGAACACAGCCAGTGGCTAAGGGACGCCAAGCAGGAGGCGTACGCAAACTTTTTTAGAGGGGCAGACGCCCAGTTCAACAAGGTGAACCAGTGGGTGACTGGCCGGAGTCCCGAGGCCGCCGCAAACCCGGATGAGTTGGCTGTACAACGCGCGATGGTCAAGCTAATTGGTAGCCCCGAGGTGCGCCGCCTAGCAAGGGAAATAGAGGCAGGCCTCATAAATGCCGCATTCAAGCGGACCGTGGCCTTTGCCGCAGCGGCAGAGATGAGGGGGAACAACTCCGGCGAAGCAAGTGCGCTCAAAGACGGCACTTTCGCGGACTATGACGCGCAGACTAAGCGTCTCCGTGAGTATCTAATCCAATTCGTCACCGCAGCGAGACATGACCTCGACGCCGGATCTCCGGAAGACGAAGGCCTGAATGAAAACCAGAACGAGATTGTTGACCCCCGAAGCCGCATTGGGCGCTGACTTTGGTATCTAAATATCTTTGGTCACCCCACAACCACGCAGTTCCGCACCTTGCGCCTACAGCAGTTCGCGGGGACCGATCCTGCCGATGGATCACCCCGGTCGGCCAGGGTGCGGTACCGAGGACCCGAAGTAGGCTGGCTTGGTGACAAGGGATTCTTTAGAAGACAGAGAACTGACCGTATTCAAATCCAAACGCCTGACCCAGGACCTGTACCACTACACGGGGTCGGACGTGGGGATGTTTAACATTTTGGCAGAAGGGCGCCTTCGGCTGTCACCCTTTGAAGCCACCAACGACTTATGGGAGTCCAGGCCATTCATGTTCGGGTTAACGGTGCCCCGGGAGGCGTTGGATGACGAAGAACGCGCTTCTAGCGTCCGGGACGGGATAGATAGAAGTATCAGACTTCACTCCAAGGTCGCTTGTCTCACCCAGGATTGGAGCCTCCCGGAGGCCGCCGGGGACCCTAATGAGTTGAGGGGCTGGGCACATCTGTCCCTCTGGGCACACTACGGCGGGGGTCACACGGGAATGTGTTTACGCTTCGATAAGGTCCGGCTTGTAGAAGCCCTTGACCGTGTCGGCCAAGCGCACCGGGGAAGCCTTCATGGACCCGTCAGCTACCGTGGCACCACGTCCGGCACTATCTTGGCGGGAGTTCACACTGGATGGGTTGAACAGTATGGGGTGGACGCGGTAGCACATGAATTTGCCTTACTGCACCGGGAATCGGTGTTCTTTTCCAAGAATAGGGACTGGTCGAATGAAGCAGAGTACCGAATGGTACTGATGAGTGAGACGGTGTTGCCTGAATATCTGGATATCAAGAAGGCCCTTACCAGAGTATTTGTGGGCGACGCGTTTCCGAAAACTAAATTGCCTGCTCTTAGAGCCGTGTTGCAGCAGTATCCAGGAGTCGCTGTTGAAAGGGTGAAGTACAGCAAGCGCCGCCTTACTAGTGCGCCCCTCGAAATGTCTGACGAATCTGTCCTTCTACACCCCCGGGTGGGCGCACCACACGAGAGCTTCGCGGCTAGACTCAAATCATTACGGGACTCAAACGTCTTGCGTAATACAAGAGCCGGGCGCGCACTGGGCCCGGCGGACCAAGGTGCTGCAGATTCAAGCAGTTCCACGAGTGTAGGCGAATAATTGGTACTCTCTTCGATCCTGGCTATGTGGAATGCGCCGCACGGGCCTCATCGGTTCTGACATAAGTGCGCAAATGTTCACGGGCAGGGCGAGAAGGCCCCGACTTCGGGGAAGTCCAGGGCCTTCTCGCTATCACTCAAGGCTTGTCATGCAGGCCCATCCGACTTGGCTTTTAAGTTGTGTATGTCTTCAAGCGCCTTCGTCCAAGCAGCATACTTGGACTCTCGCTTCGCCTCTTTCTTGCCCACGATAGAGATTGCGACAGTGGAAACGAGAGCAAAACCGAGGGGCAAGACGATAAATTCAGCGCCAAGCGCGACTGCCGACGTCGTCAACCCTCCGAGGGCGAACGTGAGCAATGTGGTAAGTACGGGAACAACTTTCTGCCTCGACGCGTGATCGTAAGTCCTGACAATTGAGAGATGCTCAAGCCGGTCGTAGTAGGGCCAGTCGCCAAATTCACGGATCAAGCTCGTTTTTACCTCAGCGTTGACCAGCTTTTCGAGGTCCCTTGCAACAGGCCAGCTGTTGGGCAGAGGGTTCTGAACTGGAGCGGGAATAGCCACCTTCGCTGGAAGCGCTTCATCGCTACGGGGGTCGGGTGCATTTTCATTCGACATGGCCAGAGCCTATGTTGGCGATGGGGTAGAAACAAAACGAGGTAAGAATTGCTCAATAGAATTGAGACTCAGCCGATTGTCTCAAAAGTTCAGAACGCCCATGGCTGTCCGAGCGTCGCGAAGGTCGCTGCTGGAGTCGTACAACCGCAGTTGACAACTGTGTATGCTGAGTACTTTTTGCCAAAATCTGCCAAGGAGCCAGGCCACCGCCACCCGGGAACTGTCGCGCTCAATCTGAAACAACCGCAACTGCATTTGGAGCACATCGTTCAGAACCGGAGAAAGTGCTTCATCGAGCAAGCGAAATTACAGCGAACGGCCTGCCGAGCGTCTCAGGACCGCCAAGTAGCCTTCCCCAATCTCGACTAATCCCTTGGGGTCGTGGCCACTGTGTATGTTGGGCGCATGGATGAATTGATCAAACAGGGACAATGGTGGTGGTTGCTAGTCGTACCCATTGCCACTGGCAGTCTCGCTCTCCTCGGAAGCTGGCTAGGGTCTAGGTTAGGCAAGACCACAGAGCATGAGCAGTGGCTTCGCAACGAGAAAATCGAGACCTACAGCGAATACTTAGAAACCATCAGACGTGTTGACTTACTTCTGGAGCGCGTGGTTGGTGGGGTGTCGAAGCCCGTAGAGCTTATGGAAGCCACGGATGAATTAGGAGGCTCCCGACTGCGTCTGATCAGCTCGGAAGCCGTCCGGGAAGCAACGAAGAGTCATCGTGACCGTCGCCAAGCCCTCACAGAGTATCTGGAACATATCTCCCCGGCGACGGTGCAAACTCCAGAATTCAAATCCGCATCCGAAAAATTGCATCAAAGTCGAACGCATCTTGCTGAATTGATGGCTCGGGACCTAAACATCGACTGACCTTTTGGGACTGCCAGTCATCTGGCGACTTGGTGGCGCTATATACAACGGCGTGTACGTTTGGGGCCACTATTGCCGGTCTCCGAGATGCTCAGGCCCCCGGAATGGTCTTGCTCTTCACACCCCGGAGACTATCTATCTCCCGGCGCAGAACATCGAGGCGGGCCTGATACTTCTCCGCCAGGAGGACGAAACTTGGCTTGCGCTCAGCGCGCGTTAAGTCGGCTACCTCAGCGCATTTGTCAGCCGCCTGCCGGATAATCGAATCGCTCGCCGGAGAGGCGCCTAAAAGGGCGAGCGTCGTCCGAAGCTCGCCTCGGCCCAGTAAGTCGTACGGCGACTTATCCGACAGGCCGTTCTCCGTGGTCACGACGTCCCTGTAGGCCTGCGTAAATTCGTCGAGATCTTTCTGTCTGGCATCGGCTACGCTCCGCCTGCCGGCGCTGTTGGTGGCAAGGATGCTACTCAGGCGCCGCCTGAGCCACCCAAATGCCGCCGAGATTAAAGGGATTGAATGGGAACCAAACCACGCCACAAGGTGACTGAATAAAGTCGCTATCACCCCATCAGGCTAGCTGGCATCACCGTCGAAGTCGGACTAACCGGCTTTGTGGCCATCCGTGCCACAGCCCGCCCAAGAAAACCTAAGGGTGCTCACCCCTATAGGTCTTCATCGAAGAGGTGCATGCGATCGTCGCCCCCCGAGGCTCGAAGGGCCACCGTTCGATTCCACGCCGAGGTGATGTCGGCTGTCCTCAAGGCGCGCCTCCCACTCACGCAAGGCCCCAGAGTGAAGGCAAAGTGCTCAGAGCAACCCGTCAAACCGAGTTGTGCCCTCCAGCAAAAACGGCAGCAGAAATGAACTCCGACGGACCGAGTACAACTGTTGCCGATTGGGTGGGCCGCGCAGTATCCAGCGTGAGCTTCGGAAGGCTCAGCTGACCCAATAGCGCCCTCGGGGCTGTCGTTCAGGTTCAAAGTACCTAGACGCTTTCCCGCTCCCTCCAAGGGCTTTCAGCCACCAGGGCGGGATCGAGTGCTTTGGTTGGCCGAGCGCGCTTAAAGATAACCAGGTACGAAGCGACCGCCGACAGGCTTCGACTGGCGTCGTCCAGAATGAACAACTGTGTATCCTAGCGAACTTTTTTGCCTAATTTCGCGAGACGCTAGCGCGACCGGTTTCCACGCGAGCGAGCACGTATTCGAATGGACCGCAACCGCTTTGTGGCCGCCGATCAAGACGCAAATCAAGGACTAGCTGAAGACCATTCCAGCACACCAAGATCCCATCCCATTCCGGACGGGATTTTTGTTTGGGATACATACCCAACAACTGAAAAGGTCTTATTAGACTACTACTCAATTGGTGTTGCCATCCACCCAGGCATCGTTCGCGCGGTCGAACCTGCGGGCGGTGGAGCCCAGCCGGAAGGAGGCCGTCCCCGTTCCGCCCGGGGTAGTGGAACTTTTGGGTTCCGTGGCAACGAAGCCCCGGACAGTGATGATGTCGTTCATGGTCTTGTCCTAACGTGAGTTGAGCTGCCTGTCTGGCCCTTTCAGCTTCACGTGCCGCGTAGATCCGCGGCAGTATCCACTTCGCGTATGTGGATACCCAGACCCAATGGCCGCCTGTGGGGGGAGAGTCACGGTCGAAGGCGAGCTGACTGCACAGGCAGCCGCCGCAATGTAAACTCTTGGTGGCACCTCAGCCATGTGCTGTGCGTGCGTCGCCTGCCTCGGTAGCTCAGAGGATAGAGCAGGAGCCTTCTAATCTCTTGGTCGGGGGTTCGATTCCCTCCCGGGGCACTCAAAGAGCGGCTCTGACCTGCGGAAACGTAGTCCAGAGCCGCTCTTCTCTTGCCTTCGGATGCATCGCATCCCGTTTATCCGCCAGAATCGTTTCCCCCGTACCGAAAGTCCATAAAGCCTGCGGACTGGAGCCTGCTTGATTAACGACAGCAGCGCAAGAGGCTCAAAAGTCGGGTATGGACCACTCGCGACGGTGATTACGAGCCAATCTAATGTTTCGCTGAGTATCCGTTCCGAGCCGGACAGGCCGGACTGCCACGACTGAGCACAGACAATCGACGACCTGAGATTGGTGAAGAACTTGGACGGACAACAATGGATCTGGGTCATTGCGGTGCTGACGGGCGCGGCACTCGTAGCACTTGTTTTGATCTTCGGGCGGCGACCCCCCGCGCTCAAAAATCGCAAACGGTTTGCCAAACACCGCGAACGCGACGCCGGAACCGGGCGGGCGGCTAAGCCCAAGGCGGGATCACTCAGCCGACCGGATGGGCTCGGGGCCGTCCCTCCGGACGGGGTCGACCTAGTCACTGACCCCACGCGCTATTAGGTGAGACGAGGCAACGGCAAGCCGCTAACCGTCCGCCCCGGGATGGGGTTACACCCGCCACCGCAACCCGGGCGTTGGCCCTCGCTGCGTTCTAGGCTGGTTGCGTGAGCCACAACTACGCAGCCATCACCACGGGCCCCGCAAGCTGGCCGGACGTCGAAAGGCTCTTCGGCGTCCGTGGCGAGCCCTCGCGCTGTTGGTGCCGGTGGTTCGCCCTCACCGGCCAGGATTGGAAGACCACTCCCCCAGATGAGCGAAAGGAACAGCTCAAAGCCAAATTCGACGACGGCCCCGAACCCGGCGTCCTGGCATTCCGGGGCGACGAAGCGGTGGGCTGGTGCGCCGTGGAGCCGCGCCAGTGCTATCCGCGCATCGAACGATCCCAGATCCTCAAGACCGCGGGAGCAGGTGCCCAGGAAGGCACGGGAGTTTGGTCGGTGAGCTGTCTCGTGGTTTCTCCCGGCCATCGCCGGAGCGGGGTGGCCGCCGCATTGCTGGAGGCCGCCGTCGGGCATGCCTTCGCGCATGGCGCCGAAATCGTGGAAGGCTACCCCGTGGATCCCTCGCTGCGGCCCAAGGCCGGACCGGCCGATCTTTACCAAGGAACTGTGAAGTTGTTCGAGGCGGCTGGCTTCTTTACGGTTTCCACAGCGGTGTCCGGAAGGGCGGTCATGCGCCTGCGGCGCTGATTTTCCAAGCCGCGTAAGCCGGCGGAACAACCCAGCTAAGGCAGCGTCAACACAACCGGGCCCTCTGCAGTGATCGCCACGGTGTGTTCGCTGTGCGCCGCACGGCGGCCGTTGGCGGAGCGCAGGGTCCACTGGTCGTCGTCGTGGTAGTAGTCGTCGCTGCCGCCCAGGATCAACATCGGCTCGATAGCGATCACGAGGCCCTCAACGAGCTTCACGCCACGGCCCGGCCGCCCGAGGTTCGGCACGCTCGGCTCGGCGTGCATGGTCCGGCCAATGCCATGCCCGCCGTGATCTGCAAGGATCCCGTAGCCGCTGCGCTTGGCTTCTCCGCCAATGGCGTACGCGAGGTCGCCCATCTTGTTTCCAATCCTGGCGGCCTCGATTCCGCGGGCGAGGGCAGCGTCCGTGGCATCGATCAATTCCTGGTCCACCGGATCCACGGTGCCCACAATGAAACTGACTGCCGCGTCCCCGCACCAACCATCTACGAATGCCCCGCAATCGACGCTCAACAGATCGCCGTCCTGCAACACATATCCGTCCGGAATGCCGTGGACCACGGCGTCATTGACGCTCGTGCAAATGACCCCTGAAAAGGGCGTGGACGCCCACCGCGGACGGTAATTCAGGAACGCGGGCTTGGCTCCGGCGGCCCCCATGAAAGCGGCCGCCACCTCGTCGAGTTCCTTGAGGGACACGCCAACCCCGGCGTGCGCACGAACCGCCGAAAGTGTGTTGGCAACCACTCTTCCGGCTTCGCGCATGAGCGCAATCTCTTCTGGGGTCTTCACCATAGACACTGAGGCCTCCAAGCATGGGGAACCAGGGCCGGACCGGCCGCCGGACGAACTCTTCCACCCACTCTATGGGCGCCGCCATCGCAGTCAACCTGGCCGCGGGTCCGGCCTGGCGCAGAAGTGTCCTAAAGTCCCCGTATGGAACACCGACGAATCGCCATCATCCGCGAACGCCTGCAGGCAGAGGCAGATCCAGACCGTGCGAAAGCGGCACAGGCGTACATGAAATCAGCCATGCCTTACCTCGGTGTCAGGGTCCCCGCAGTCCGCCGCATGGTCCTCGCGACCGCTATGAAACACCTCGGGTGAATCCGGTTCAGGACTTCGGTTTGAGCTTGAGTTTCAAAGTTCCGCGCCGTGGGCGGAACAGCACGTGGGTTTTCTTGTCAAAGAACACCAGGTAGGCGATGAAGGAGACCGCGATGGCGATGGCCACTCCGCGCACCACCTCAATGGGGATCCACGGGAAGACACTCAATTGGTCCGTCAGGGCGATAAGGGTGAAGAACGCCGTCAAATAGAACACGGTCCGAAGCTGGGCGCCGTCCGCAATGCCCGTCACGGTAAAGAACACCAGCAGCCACACCATGTACCAAGGCTGGATCACCGGCGCCAGGACGACGACCGCGGCGAAGGCCCAAGCCATCCGGCGAAGCACGGTCTTGTTGAACTCTGTTGCGTCCTCGATGGGCTCGGGCATTCCGATTCCGCGGCCAGGCGTCCGTACGGCGAGCCACACGATGGCAAGCGCTGAGACCGCTGTTCCAATGGTCTGGATAACATCCGTCACGGGAACGCCGGGACCCCCGAAAAGCCCGACCACGAATCCCGCCATATGTCCCAGCAACCCCACCGGCGCGTACCAGATCCAGACGGCGCCGGGAGTCTGGAGGGCGCCAAGCCAGCCAAACCCCAGGCCGTTCACCAATCCTGCGGCTGCCAGCAGTCCCAGGGACAAACCCAACGTCGCCGACCAGCAGAGCATTCTGCGGCCCCAGCCGGCACGGGCACCGGCCCACAGCAGCCCGGCAAAAGGCAAGGCAATCAAAGTAATCGGCTTGATGGCGATCGAGGCCGTGATCAGCACGATTCCAAGCACGGGCCGTTTGACGGAGGCGAAGTACAATCCGGCAACAACCAGTCCCAACATCAGGGAGTCGTTGTGCGCGCTGGCGATGAAATTGATCAGGAGAACCGGGTTGAGGACCCCAAGCCAGAGCGCCCGCTCCGGGTTCACGCCGTGGAGCGCGGCCAAGCGGGGAACGTAGACCGCGAGCAGCATGACCCCGGCGAGGGCAGCCAGGCGGAAGGGAATCAGTGCAAGCTCGGGGACACTGGCGCTCACCCACACGGCGCCCTGTTCGATCCAGAGCCACAGCGGACCGTATGGCGTCGGTGCTTCGGTCCACAATTTGTCCGGTCCGAGCGAAAAGTAGTTACTCAGGGCTGAGATGCCGTTGGTGTACGGATTCAGTCCCTGCTCCATGAGACGGCCCTGGCCGATGTAGGCATATGCGTCCCTGCTGAACAACGGCAAGCTGAACATCATCGGGACTGCCCACATCCACAATGCGCGCCGAAGGACAGGGCGCGACGACGGGTTCCAACCGCCGATCCGCTGGGCAATGCGAAGCCAGGAGCGCAGGAGCAGGAGTGCCCCGAGGCAGAGCATTACGGTGCAGAGGATCACGCCAACCGGAGACGTCCTGGCCGTGATGAAGACGGGGGTCCGGATCAAGGCGCTGCTACTGGCCAGCCAGCCGACCCCGACCGACCCTGCCACCATGAGCAGCGAACCGACGAAGCCTTGCAGGATCGCCTTCCGTGCCACTTTCGCTATTACAGTGCCGTGTACCGGGGCGTTGGAATCGCCAAGCGCCTCTGGATGAGCCAACGAACTCCCCACCTCACGCTCACGAAACTTCGACGTCACCATCAAACAAATCCTGTCCGGTTCCCTGCCGCATCCGGGCCAAAGTGGCACTGCCGGCTGCCATGGATTAGTGCAACTGTAGCATCGCCGCCCCTGGCTTCCCGGGGCCAACCGGCCCGTGGGTCCGGCCGCGAAAGTGGCCTGAGATAGGATGGATGGGGCTCTTACGGCACCCTGTGACGATAACTACCTGACAAGGATCCTCCCATTTCCACGGACTCATTCTTCAGCGCGCTCACACGGTTCCGGCATCGTGTTCTTCCGTCTTCGGTGGAGGCAAGGCTCAATTCTCCCAAGGGCCTGTTTGTAGGCTTCTGCGTCGTGCACTTGGTCTTCCTCGTGTTCGCCCTGATTCTTTCGCTGCGTGGCGAGGCCTTCAGCGACACTTTCATCTATCGGGAGTGGACCTCTGCCGGTTTCCGGGATGAGAACCTCAGCAGCGGGCCCAGCCCGTGGGTCTACCCCGTCCTGGCCTTGGTGCCCATGGCCCTCGCGGGCGTGGCCGGACCCGGCCCGTTCTTCTTTCTCTGGGTGCTCATGATCACCCTGCTCAACGGAGCAGCCCTCGCCAAGCTCACGGGACGGGGCCGCCGTCGCGAGGCTATCCCGGCGGGCTGGTGGTGGCTGGTCTTCGTCTTCATCATGGGTTGGCTCGGATTCGCCCGGGTGGACGGATTGACTGCCCCCATCGTGCTGATCGCCTTGGCGTACGGGGTCTCGAACCCTTTCGTTGCCTCGACCCTCCTGAGCATTGCCACCTGGATGAAGGTCTGGCCGGCCGCCGTCATGCTCTCCCTGTTCACCGTGGTCAAGCAGAGAACCAAAGTGGTGGCTGCCGGAGTTCTCACCAGCGTCTTAGTCATCGCCCTCACGGCTGCCGTAGGTCAGCTGCCGAAGCTCTTTAACTTCCTGACCCAGCAGGGCGATCGTGGCATGCAGTTGGAAGCCACCTTCACCACTCCATGGTTGTGGCTCTCGGTCCTCCATGTGGGTGACTCGAGAATGTACATGAACACCGACATCAACTCGATGCAGGTGGATGGCCCCGGCACGGCCTTCATGTCGTTCCTTATGCAGCCCCTTCTTGTCCTGGCCGCCATCCTGGTTGCCGCCCTGACCTTCTGGGCACTGCACAACGGCAAGCGAACCGGCGGGGCGGACCGCACCGAACTCTTGCTGGCTGGATCCCTGACCATGGCCACGGCTTTCGTCGTATTCAACAAGGTCGGCTCACCCCAGTTCATGGTGTGGCTGGCGCCAGCTGTCGCCGTCGGGCTTGCCCACAGCTGGAACGAATGGCGGGTTCCTGCGGCGATGCTGATCGCCATCGGGGTGGCGACATACTTCATCTACCCCCTCTTCTATGACGCACTCAGCCACAACAACCCTTGGATGGCGCTGGTGTTGACGGTGCGCAATGTCCTGCTGGTGGTCCTGTTCTGCTGGTCCGTACGCCGCTTGTACCTTTTGGGCAAGAAGATCCCGGCCAACGAACCGGCCGCCGCTGCCAAGGAGTCCTGAGATTTCCGTTCGATTCTTTGACGGGCTGGCCCGCGTGCGCGACGCCGTCCTGCCGCCTGCCGCCGTCGCCTGGTTCGGCCGTCCCTCAAGCGTTTGGTGGGGTTTCGCCGCCATCCATGTGTACTTCCTCGGCTGGATGGCAAGTTTCTTCCTGTCCGGAAACACGTTCAGCGATACTGAGCAGTACCGCCAGTGGGCCATGGCCGGCTACAACCCCGCGGATCTCCACGGAGCCATCAGCCCCTGGGTATACCCGGTGCTCGCCCAGATTCCGATCTTCCTGGCCAACATCGCAGGCCCGGGCCCATACCTGCTGGTGTGGACGTTGATCATCACCGCGCTCAATGCCGCCGGCTTGTTCATCCTGACCCGCGGCCCGCGCAGGACAGCGGGCATTGCCCCTGCCTGGTGGTGGCTGTTCTTCACCGCTTTCATGGGCTACCTCAGCTTCGCGCGCGTGGAAGGCATCACGGCACCCATCGTGTTGGTCGCGCTGCTGTATGCCGCCACGCGGCCCGTGGCGGCGGGCATCCTCCTCAGCATCGCCACGTGGATCAAAGTCTGGCCGGCCGCCGTTCTGGTGCCTATCATCATCGCGAGCCACCGCAGGCTGCGGATCATCGCGTGCGGCGCCGCCGTAACCGCGGCCGTCGCACTGGGCACCTACCTTTCGGGCGGCCTCCCGCATATCCTCGACTTTTTGACCAACCAGGGTGAGCGCGGCATGCAACTTGAAGCGACGTTCTCGACCCCTTGGGTCTGGTTGAGCGTGCTCAACATCGGCGGTTCCAAAATCGCCGACAATGTCGCCATCAATTCCACCGAGGTATACGGGCCGGGGGCCAATGTGGCGGCATTCATGATGCAGCCGCTCCTGGTGCTTGCCGCCGTCGCCGGCTCTGCCCTTTTGCTTTGGGCGCTTCGGCGGGGTGCCGAAGCGGAAGAGCTGTTCCTCGAGGGCGCCCTCATGATGACCACCGCGTTCATCGTGTTCAACAAGGTGGGTTCGCCGCAATTCATCATCTGGCTTGCGCCGGTGGTTATCGCCGGCCTGACCCACGACTGGAATCGTTGGCGGGTTCCTGCGGCCCTCCTGATGGGGATCGCCATGACGACGTTCGTGATCTACCCGTTGTTCTACACGCCGCTGATCCATGCCAACCCCGTGATGGCAACTGTGCTCACCACCCGGAACGTGCTGCTGGTTGTCCTGCTCTGGTGGTCCGTGCAGCGGACCTTGGAACTGGGCCGCAAGTCCCGCGCAAGAACCGCTATTCAGAGCGCCTGAGCCGCCGCTCAAGCCTGCGGAGCAGTTGCGCAGGGGTGGAACGGATCAACAGTCTGCGCGTGTGAACGTCCAACACCATCAGGTAGACGGTGAATCCCAGGGCCACGAGGAAGGACAGGGAGGACACTTTCACGTTCAGTTCCACGAAGGACAGCACCGAAATCTGGTCCTGGGCGCCGAAGGCCACGAAAAACGTGACCGCGACATAGAGGGACTTGATCTGCCAGTCGTCCCTGATGCCCGTGACCGCGAGCAGCGGGATGAACCACAGGATGTACCACGGCTGGATAATCGGCGAAAGCATGACGACGGCGGCAAACGCCAGGGCCGCTCGCCGCACCAGCCGTGAATAGTCGCCCCGGAACATCAGTAACACCACCAGCCCGATTCCGGCCCACTTCATGAGGATCCGGAGCCCAGTGGCTACGGTGGATCCCGGCAGGCCGAGGAGATTGGCGATCACTTCGACCTGCTGGCCGAGGAAGCCCGAAGGCGAGTATCCCGTGTAGCCGGGTGTCGGGTCGAGGATGGCCCAGACCCATCCAAAGCCAAGGTTGTAAGGAATTCCGCTCACTGCCAGGACGGCAAAGCTGATGCCCGCCGTCGCGCCCCAGAAAAGGAACTTGCGGGCCCAAGTCGCTGCCGGACCCGCCCACATGAGGCCTATGAAAGGCAAGAGAAGTACCGTGATCGGCTTGATGCCGATGGAAGCCGTGACCAGCAGAAGCCCGGTGATGTGGCGCCCGGTTGCTGCGAAGTACATTCCGGCCACCGCCAGGCCCACCATGAGGGCATCATTGTGGGCGCTGGCGACGAAGCTGATGAGAAAGAGCGGGTTGGCCACGGCAATCCACAGAGCGCGGCCGGGATTGATCCCGTGCAATTCGGCGAGCCTGGGAACATACACCACGCAGAGCAGCACTCCCACAGTCGCAAGAACGCGAAACAGGAGAACAGAAAAATCGGGCTGGGCGTCGGTGATGCCCACTACCCACCTGGCAAGCCACAGGAAGTACGGTCCGTACGGCGTCTTGGCTTCAGCCCAGGCAGGATCAGCGCCCAGCGAAAACCAGTTGCTGAGCGAGGAAATGCCCGCGGTGTAGGGGTTCTGGCCTTCCAGCACCAGCCTGCCCTGGCCGGTGTAGGCGTACACGTCGCGCGAATAGATGGGCACGGCAAACATCAGGGGCGCCGCCCACGCCGCAACGGCGACTACCACCCACCTGAGCGAGCCAGGCCCCCAATCCTTGAGCCTTTGCCCGAGCCTCAACCATGACCTGACCAAAAGCATGGCCCCGGCCGTCAACAGGATGGTGGAGGTCGTCACGCCCCAGCCCTCCGTGCGCAGGGCGATGACAAGGGGGTGCCTGAACATGGGCGAGCCGTTGGCGATCCAGCCGGCACCGATCGAGCCGACGAAGATCATCAGGGATCCAAAAAATCCTTGCCAGATTGCCACATAGGCCTTGATCTGGCCGGGGGTGCCGCCGCCGATGCGCGCGGCGTCCGGGGAATAGAGGCCTGCGGCGGCTTTCTCCGACGGCGCCGCGGGTTCCTTTGCCTCATCCCGGCTATTTGAGGTGCCCACGCCCGTTCCGCCTGCCGTCATGATATTCCAGTCCCTACGTACATTGGTCCAGCTCATCGATGCAGGCAACAACCGCTCGACAACGGCCCAGTTTACCAGCCGCGGGTAGCAGCAGACGTGGAATGGAGCGCTCCGACACCCTTCCGACGCGCCCGAACGGTAGGCTTGGCGGGTGCCTATTACTAATGAACGCATCGTCTGGATCGACTGTGAGATGACCGGTCTCGACCTGGTAAACGACGCCCTGATCGAGGTCGCGGCCTTGGTGACCGATTCGGAGCTCAACATCCTGGGTGACGGGGTCGACGTCGTCATCAAACCCGAAGACGCCGCGCTTGAACAGATGAACGACTTCGTCCGCGACATGCACACCCGCTCGAAACTCCTGGACGAACTCCCGCACGGCAAGACCATGGCCGAAGCCGAAGCGATCGTCATGGAGTACATCGAGAAGTGGGTACCGGATCCGAAGAAGGCACCGCTGGGTGGCAACTCAGTCGGAACCGACCGGATGTTCCTCGCGCGGGACATGCCCAACATCGTCGAACACCTCCACTACCGGGTCATTGACGTCAGCACCATCAAGGAACTCTCGCGCCGATGGTTCCCCCGCGCCTATTTCCAGTCGCCCGCCAAACACGGTGGTCACCGTGCCCTGGGTGACATCAGGGACTCCATCGACGAACTGCGCTACTACCGCGAGGCCGTGTTCGTCCCGGCCCCTGGTCCGGATACGGCAACGGCACAGAAGATTTCCAAGCAGATTGCAGCCGGACCGGAGACGCCGGAAAGCACGTGATCTGCGGCACCTTTTCGGGAATTTTCAGCCAAAGGGCCAAAAGTGGCAAAACCACCCCCGAAGACGGGGTATAGTTTTTGTCGTTGCCTTCACAGCTAACGGGTCATTCCGAAAGCATAAAAGGCTCATGGTGGGCGTAGCTCAGTTGGCAGAGCGCCTGGTTGTGGTCCAGGAGGTCGCGGGTTCAACCCCCGTCGCTCACCCTCATGGGATTGGTAGCAGTTTATCGATCGCAGCCAAAGGCCGTACTGGTTATCCAGTGCGGCCTTTGTTTTGTTCCGGCCGATTTCGGCCATTCCAGACCCGAGAACCAGAGGACCACCTGACATGACCGTCCTGCCAGTCACCATCTGGGGCGAGCCCGTGCTTCACAGGCGGGCGAGCGAGGTGGAAGAGTTCGACGACGAGCTGCGCACCTTGATTGCCGACATGTTCGAGACGAACGAAGCCGCCAACGGCGTCGGGCTGGCCGCACCCCAGGTGGGGGTCGGCAAGCGGATCTTCGTCTTCAAATACGCCAACGAGGACGACGCACCGGACGAAGGCGTTCTGGTGAACCCGGTCCTCACGCTCTCCAAGATCCCCGGCGCCCTACCCGATCCGGAGGAAGACGTCGAAGGCTGCCTGTCGTTCCCCGGCGAACACTACCCCCTGCAAAGGGCCGAATGGGCCCGCGTCCAGGGCTTCGACGGCGACGGCCAACCGGTGGACTTCGTCGCGACAGGCTGGTTCGCGAGGGTCATGCAGCACGAGTTCGACCACCTTGACGGCAAGCTCTATGTGGACCGCCTTGTTGACCGCTACGCCAAGAAAGCGATGAAGCAGGCCAAGAAGAACGGCTGGGGAGTTCCCGGGCTGACTTGGATGCCTGGTGTTGACCCGGACCCCTTCGGACACTGAGCGATGAACGGCATCGCGCAGGACGAATTGTTCGAGCTTCTCGACATCCACGGCGAGGACGCTTTGGCATGTGCCTCGCTGTTGGCGTCACCTGCCGGAGACGGAACGCGACACGCCCTTGCCAGCCTTCACGCCCGAATTGGCACCTTTCCAAGCAAGTCTGCATCCGCCGATGGCTGCACGGAAACGGACTGGATCGAAGCGCTCCTGCGCGTCGCGCCGGTAGTCCACCGCCATCATCTTTCCCTCGGCATCCCGCCGGAGTCCTCCGCCGCGATCCTGGCCGACGTAGGACTGAACCTTCGTATCAACCGACGGGTCCATGGACGGTTCGGCTTGGACACGTGGGCGTGGCTGACCCTCCACATGGCCGGAAACATCTTCCGGATCGGCCGCTTGCAATTCCACCTTGTGCGCGGCGACGCGGGAGGACCAGCCGCCGTTGGAGACTCTTGGGTGCTGGGTGTCCACATCCCCGAGGATGGTGGCCTCTCCCCTGCCCTCGTGGACACAAGCTTCAGCCAGGCCAGGGAGTTCTTCGGGCGATACTTCCCGGACAAGGCGGTCACCGTGGCGAGCTGCGACTCCTGGATGTTGGATCCCTATCTGGCCCGGAAACTTCCGGACAGCAACATCGCTGCTTTTGCCCGCCGGTTCACCCTTGACCGCTGTTCAGACGCTCCGGCCGACGCCGTCTACTTCACCTTCCGGCAGCGCGGCTTGGCAAACCTCGATCGGCTCCCCCGCGAGACCTCGCTTCAGCGGGTGGTGCTGGAACGGATCGACGACGGCGGGGTCTGGCAACTTGGACACGGCCACTTGGTGCTTCCCCCGGCGCCGGGCAACCAGGCCTGACGCGGCCGCCCCCGCGCCCTCGGACGGTTACTTCGCCCTGATGGTCCGCTGACCGGGGCACGAGTCCAGGACGCGCCTTATGGCGTCTTTCTCCCCCTGGGTGACCCAGAGCCTGTACGCGGCTTTGACGGAAACCTGACGGGCTACGTAATGGCAGCGAAAGCCCTTGTTGGCAGGGAGCCAGCTCGCGGCGTCGCTCGCGCCTTTCTTCACGTTGGCGGGACCGTCAACGGCAATGAGGTTGAGGGGGTCGTTGGCGAGGCTTTGGCGCTGTTTGGCGGTGAGCTGCTGGGCGCCTTTCTGCCAGGCGTCCCCGAGAGCCACCACGTGGTCGATCTGCACGGCTGAGCTGCTTTCGGCGCCCCTGCGGAAATGGATGTCCTGCCCGACGTAGGGCTCACGTAGCTCCCCGGAAGCGATCCTGCATTTGGAGCCTGCGGTGAACTCCGACGCCGTAAGATCCCGCCTCAGGATGTCGTTCCTTGTATCGCAGCCGTTTCGGTCGACGTCGAGCCACGCCTGGCCGAATTCGTTGCGGTCGTAGTTGTCCTTGCCTGCCCGCCCCTTCACGGGAAGCGCCTCCAAGGCATCAACGGCCGAACCGACGGGCACCGGCTGAACAGCTTCCACCGGCTTCATCCAGTCCGGGTCGAAGACCGGAGCTTCCGTTGGCCCATTGACCGGGTCCTGGCCAACTGCGAACTGTCCGTCGGTGAAGAACCATCCGATGCCGGCGAGTCCACCCGCGATGATGAGAATCACCAGCACCCAGGCCTGCAGGGACTGGCGGCGGGCGCGTCGATAGGCGGCCCAGGTGGTGCTCAAGGGATTGTGTCCTTTCGGGGAGGATGACGTCCCTTGAGACTAGATGAGGGTCAGGTGGCCGATGCCGATATCCACAGTGTGGAGGGGAAGTCGGGGCGCCGGGCTTACTGCTCCTTGGTGACGCGTTTCAGGTCTTCGGCCGCCAACTCCAAAAGAGACCCCAACTGGATGACCCGGTCCTCGGAGATGTCACCCGCTGCGTGTGCGGCTTTGGCTTCGTCAAGCAGGCGCTGGGCTTCCTTAAGGTTGGCGCGCGCCACGTCCAGTGCGTGCTCCAGGGTTGTTTCATGTTCCAGAATCTTTTCGCTTTCCATGCGTCCATTCTGGTCAGGTTTCCCGGCTGATACCAGCGCATCAGCCGGGAATACCCTGTGTCTTTCCCGGCCTTGGCCAGGGCAGGCTAGACCGCTGCCGGCTCCAACGATGCCTTCGGCTCCAGGCCAACGGAGACGCTGCGTGCCGGGAACGACGGCGGGTTCACGCCGGCCATTTCCTCCATGACGCGCACTACCTGGCAGGAGTAGCCGAATTCGTTGTCGTACCAGACGTACACCACGAGGTTCTTGTCGTTGGCGATGGTGGCCAGGCCGTCCACGATGCCCGCACGGCGGGAGCCGACGAAGTCCGTGGAGACGACCTCGGGCGAGTCGATGAAGTCGATCTGCTTGCGCAGTTCCGAGTGCAGGGACATCTCGCGAAGGTAGTTGTTGACTTCATCCTTCGTGGTTCCCTTTTCAAGGTTCAGATTCAGGATGGCCATCGACACGTCCGGGGTGGGAACGCGGATCGCGTTGCCGGTCAGCTTGCCCTGCAGTTCCGGGAGGGCCTTCGCCACCGCCTTGGCCGCACCTGTTTCGGTGATCACCATGTTCAGGGCAGCCGAGCGGCCGCGGCGGTCGCCCTTGTGGAAGTTGTCGATCAGGTTCTGGTCGTTCGTGAACGAGTGGACGGTTTCCACGTGTCCGTGGATGACGCCGAACTTGTCGTTGAGTGCCTTGAGCACGGGAGTGATCGCATTGGTGGTGCAGGATGCTGCCGTAATGATCTTGTCCGTGTCCTCGATGGAGGAGTGGTTGATGCCGTGGACGATGTTCTTCAGCTCGCCCTTGCCCGGAGCCGTGAGCAGCACGCGCGCGACGCCTTTGCTCTGCAGGTGCTGGGACAGGCCCTCGGCGTCGCGCCAGCGGCCCGTGTTGTCAACCACGAGGGCATCCTTGATCCCGAAGGCCGTGTAGTCGACCGTGGAGGGGTTGTCCGAGTAGATGACCTGGATCTGGACACCGTTGGCCGTGATCGTGTTTGCGGCCTCGTCCACGCGGATGGTGCCTTCAAAGGAACCGTGCACGGAGTCGCGCCGCAGCAGGCTGGCGCGCTTGACGAGGTCGTTCTCGGCTCCCTTGCGGACCACGATGGCGCGCAGGCGCAGGCCGTGCCCGCCGCCGGCCTTTTCGATCAGGAGGCGGGCCAGCAGGCGGCCGATGCGGCCGAAACCGTAAAGCACGACGTCGGTGCTGGTCCGGTCGTCCGCGCCGCGGCGCCCCACAACCTCGGCAAGTTCGGCACGGAGGAAGTCTTCCAAGGGCGTGCCCGGGGCCTCGGCCTTGTACTTCTCGTTCAGGCGGGCGATGTCGATCGCGGCGGCCCCGAGTTCAAGTTCGGCCAGCGTGTTCAGTAGCGGCGCGGTTTCCTCGAGCCGGAGTTCGTCCTTGCTCATCCGGCGCGCAAAACGGTGGGCTTTCAGGATGTTCATCGACGACTTGTTGATGAGGCTGCGCCCGTGGATGCTCGTGACCACGTTGTTCTCACGGTACAGCCGGCCGATCACCGGAATCATGGCCTCGGCCAGCGCTTCGCGGCCCATCCACGTATCAAGACAAGAATCTGATGACTGGCTCACAGAACTACCTTCCTAGGGTCAGCTACATACGTCCTCGTACGTAGATGGCGGCCGCCCGGAGTAATCCTGCGGCACTGGCATCGGCGGGACTTCGGTCTGCCCGGACACCTCAAACGCTGCAAAGAAAAACCGCCGGCTGCGAACGCAGAACCGGCGGTGGAACTTCTACGTTCACTGTCCATTCTAAGGTCTGGCACGGGAGGCTTTGGCCGCCGGAACGCGTGAATTCACTCACACACACGGCTGAGGGATGGGTTGACCGATACGCCGGGTTCTGTGCTCCCGCGCCGTTGCCGGCGAAGGAGTGGCGACCATCCATCTACGAACGCCGTTGCCGACGCCCTCCAGCGGCCTACCCGGACACTCGAGCGAGCAGCCCTCAATCGTGTCCTGTCTGGCCTTGCTCCGGGTGGGGTTTACCTAGCCTCCCTGGTCACCCAGGGAGCTGGTGGTCTCTTACACCACCGTTTCACCCTTACCCGCTGCCTGCCTGTGCTGGCACAAGCAAACGCGGGCGGTCTGTTCTCTGTGGCACTGGCCTGCGGGTTACCCCGAGTGGGCGTTACCCACCACCCTGCCCTGTGGAGCCCGGACGTTCCTCGAGCCACTTGCGTGGCGCGCGGCCGCCTAGCCAACCCATCCGCCCTACAGTCTACCGGCGTCGGGCCCTGCACCCCGACCAGTCAACGGTCCCGGCAATGCGGCTAATATCGACTGGTGCTGATTCTGCTGCCGCCTTCCGAAGGCAAGACCCCCGCGGTGAGGGGCTCCGCCCTCGATTGGGAGTCCTTGAGCTTTCCCGAACTCAACAGTTACCGGGCCAAGGTGCTCGACGCGCTCGGCCTGGTCAGCGCGCATGAGGACGCCCTCGCCCTGTTGGGGGTGGGCGCATCCTTGAAGGACGACGTCGAACGCAATACCCGGCTCCACGCCGAACCCGCAGCCCCTGCCCATCAGGTGTATTCCGGTGTCCTATACGACGCGCTCGGCTACCAGACCCTGACAGCGGCACAGCGCCGCAAGGCGGTGGAGTCGATCCTCGTCGTATCCGCCCTGTGGGGCGCCATCGGCTTCGGCGACCGCGTGCCCGCCTACCGTTTGTCCATGGGAACGGCACTGCCCGACGTCGGGCGCCTCGCGTCGTTCTGGAAACCGCAGCTTACGCAGGCCCTCGCCTCCCGGGTGGAGGGCGAGCTGCTGGTGGACTGCCGCTCCAGCACATACGCCGCGGCGTGGGCTCCGCCCGTGGCGCAGACTGTCTCCGTCAACGTCTTTTCCGAGTCCAATGGCAAACGCACGGTCGTCAGCCACTTCGCCAAGCACACCCGCGGCGAACTGGCCCGGCACTTGCTCAGCCGTCGGGGCAAGGCACCGGGGACGCCCGAACAGCTTCTCAAGGCCGCCTCGGAAATCTGGACAGCGGAGTTGACGGAAGGCACGGCGCGCAAGCCGCACACCCTCAGCATCATCCTGCCCAACTAACTAGCAGTAGGTGTCGTTTACGGCCCTGAAAACGACATTAACTGCGTGGGCCCACGCCGCCAGGGTTCCCTGGCCGAGCTTGCGAGGCGAGGGGGGCGGTGGGGATCAGTTGGGTGGGAAACAGGCGGTTAGTTCCACTCGGCGGAGCGCACCAGGATGCAGCCGGAATCGGGGCAGAACACGATCTCGTCTTCGGCAGCGGCTTGGACCTCGGCGAGGTCGCCCGGGCTGAGCGTCATTCCCGAGCCTTCGGACTTGCCGTGGAACAGCCGGGCGGCCCCCACCCCGCGCTTGGCGAGGGTCTTTTCGTAGATGGCAAGCATCCCGGCGTCGAGCCCTTCGGCGAAGGCGGTCCGCTGAGCGCGCACATCCTCCTCTTCGGCAACAATCTCGGCGATCGCGGCGTCCAGCTCGGCACGGATCCCGGAGAAAGAACCCTGGATGTCATCGACGATCTGCTGTTGCGCGGCTTGGCGCTCCCTGAGTCCGTCCAGGCGTTCCAGGATTTCCAGTTCGACATCTTCAAGGTCAGAGCGGCGCTTGTTCAGCGACGCGATGTCGCTTTGCAGCGCAACGAGATCCTTGGACAGTCCCGTCCCGCTGTTCAGCCGCGCTTCGTCCCGCTCAATGCGGCTGGCCACTTGCTCGACGTCTGCCTCTGACTTGCGCAGCTCTGTTTCGGCGTCGTGGACGGCAAGTTTCGCGGTCCCGAGAGCCCCGTTGGCCACGCTGAGGGCGTCCTGGAGATCGGTGATGCGGGGGTCGGTCTCCAACGTGCGACGGCGGTTCGCCAAGGATTTGAGCTTCGCATCCAACCCCTGCAGTTCGAGCAATTTCAACTGTTCCGCCGGTGCTGCCTTGGCCACGCTTACCTCCGCTTGATCGTGCCGGGGTTGATGTTCAGCCCCAGCCAGGCCTTGGGCCTGCTTGTCTCGACTCTAGCGCCTGGGGTGCTCCCCTGCCTCGCTTAGCCGGGAGTCAGAATGAAGTCCCAGGGATCGCTGTTGGTGGAAGCTACCCGGATCTCGACGTCATGGCCCTGGTCAGCGAGCACATTGCCGAGCGCTTCGGCCGCCGCGGGCAGCCACAGCCACTCGCTCGCGAAATGCGACACGTCAACGAGGTACGGCCTGCCGTCAACGGCAGCTTCGCGGGCCTCGGATGCCGGGTGGTGCCGCATATCCGCGGTGACGTAGATGTCTGCCTCGCTGGCGCGGACGGCGTCGAAGAGACTGTCTCCCGCTCCCCCGCAGACGGCCACACGGCGCACGAGTCCATCCTTGTCCCCGGCGACGCGCACGCCGCCGGCCACTGAGGGCAGGATCTCGAATACCCGCGCGGCGAAATCTCCCAGGGTCATGACCTCGGGCAGGTCGCCGACCCGGCCGATGCCCTCTTCCGGCAGGCCGTGGGCCGCAGGAGCCAGGGGCACAACGTTGTCCAGTCCAAACGCGTCAGCGAGGACATCGGAAACGCCGCCGACGGCGGAGTCCCCGTTGGTGTGCACGGTCAACAACCCGGTACCGGACTCAATGAGCCGGTGGACAGCAAGGCCCTTGGCACTCGTGGCGGCAACGGAGGTGACGCCCTTGAGCAGCAAAGGATGGTGCGTAACGAGGAGCTCGGCACCCCATTCAATGGCTTCTTCAATGGCGGCGAGTGTCGGATCCACAGCGAACATGACCTTGGTGACGGTGGCGGTTGGCCGTCCGACTACCAGTCCTACCTCGTCCCATTCCTCGGCGAGCGATTCCGGCCAGAGCTCCTCCGCTGCCAAGAGGACCTGACCGAGCGTAGGGGTGCTGGCTTTCGGAGTTCCGGCTGCGCCATTCTCCGGTTCTTCGCCGGATCCTGTATCTGCAACCGAGGTGTTCACAGCTTCCATGCATTACATTCTTGCGCATCCGGCGGCCAAGTCGCGCTTGCCGCAACCGGACGGTTCGAGATTCCTGCCACTGGGCCGGTCCGCGCCGTCACAGTCCCGTAAGGTTGTGCGGGAATCATCCGTGACTCCCGGCCATTGAAGAGATCATGAAAACTTTTGTACTTGGCGGAGGCTGCTTCTGGTGCCTCGACGCTGTCTACCAGAAGACCAAGGGAGTCAGTTCCGTGGTTTCCGGCTACACGGGCGGGCATATCCGCAATCCTGACTATTACGATGTGTGCTCCGGAATGACGGGCCACGCGGAGGTCGTCGCCGTGACTTTCGACGAGGACATCATTCCGGCGGACATTATCCTTGACATGTTCTTTGCACTGCACGATCCCACCACGCTCAACCGCCAGGGCTACGACGTCGGAACCCAGTACCGTTCCTCGATGTTCTACACCACCACGGAAGAAAAGATCCTTTTCGAGGAAGCCATCCTGCGGAACCAGAAACTGTGGTCCAAGCCGATTGTGACCGAGGTCAGCAGGCTGCCGGAATTCTACGAGGCCGAATCCATCCACCAGGACTACTACGCCAAGTTCCCGGAGCAAGGCTATTGCCAGGTGATCATTAACCCCAAGCTCGCCAAGGCCAGGAAATATTACTCTTCGTGGCTCCGCGCGTAGCAGCGTGTAGCACCGCTCGTTAGGCTGACCTCAGCAGTAGCTATTTCAGCGAATTCAGAGAATAGGCATGATTACATGGCACGGATCTACGACGACGTCACCCAGCTGATCGGCGGAACCCCCCTGGTCCGCTTGAACAGGCTCACCGAAGGCTTGGATGCCACGGTTGCCGTGAAGCTGGAGTTCTACAACCCCGCCAATAGCGTCAAGGACCGCATCGGCGTCGCGATCGTCGATGCTGCCGAGAAGTCCGGTGCGCTGAAGCCCGGTGGCACGATCGTCGAGGGAACCTCCGGCAACACCGGCATCGCGCTGGCCCTGGTCGGCGCGGCGCGCGGTTACAAGGTCATCCTGACCATGCCGGAGACCATGTCCACCGAGCGCCGTGTCATGCTGCGCGCTTACGGCGCTGAGATTGTCCTGACTCCCGGCTCCGAAGGCATGCGCGGTGCCGTCGAAAAGGCCCAGGAAATTGTCGCCAACACGGAAAACTCCGTCTGGGCCCAGCAGTTCGCCAACGAGGCAAATCCGGAGATCCACCGCACAACTACTGCCGAGGAAATCTGGGCGGACACCGAGGGCGGCGTGGACATCTTCGTCGGCGGAGTCGGCACGGGCGGCACCATCACCGGCGTCGGGCAGGTCCTGAAGGAGCGCAAGCCGGAGATCCAGATCGTGGCCGTCGAGCCCAAGGACTCCCCCATCCTGAATGGCGGCGCCCCCGGCCCGCACAAGATCCAGGGCCTGGGTGCGAACTTCATCCCGGAAATCCTGGACACCAACGTCTATGACGAGGTTCTCGACGCAACCCTCGAGGATTCGGTGGCCACCGCACGCGCCCTTGGCACCAAGGAGGGCATCCTGGGCGGCATCTCTGCCGGCGCAGCCGTCTGGGGTGCACTGCAGCTCGCGAAGCGTCCGGAGAACAAGGACAAGCTCATCGTGGCAATCGTTCCCGACTTCGGCGAACGTTACATCTCCACCGTGCTTTTTGACGATATTCGCGGCTGATTGCGGACCCCGCGCAACCGCTTTCTTTCATTTCCTGTAGAAAGGTCTTTGTGAGCTTCTTCGCAAGACTTATGGAGGACCTCGAGGCCGCCCGGTCACATGACCCGGCGGCCCGAGGCTCCTTTGAGAACTTTTTTGCCTACTCCGGCCTGCATGCCATCTGGGCACACCGCGTGACGCACAAATTGTGGCAACACCCTGAGCTGCGCTTCCCTGCACGGCTCATTTCCCAGCTTGCCCGGTTCCTGACCGGGATCGAGATCCACCCCGGGGCGACTATCGGCCGCAGGTTCTTCATTGACCACGGCATGGGCGTGGTGATCGGCGAGACCGCCGAGATCGGCGAAGACGTCATGATCTACCACGGAGTGACGCTGGGTGGCCGGTCCTTGGCCAAGGTCAAGCGCCATCCCACCATCGGGGATCGGGTCACCATCGGAGCCGGAGCCAAGGTCCTTGGTCCCATCACCATAGGCGCCGACAGTGCGATCGGCGCCAACGCCGTCGTGGTCAAGGACGCACCGCCTGAGTCGATCATCACCGGCGTTCCTGCGACGTGGCGGCACCGTGATGCCAAGAGCGAAACGAAACCCGCCGTCGACCCCGCCGAGTACTACATCGAGTACCGGATCTAACCGGAAAAGCGTTTGTAGGCATTCCAGAAAACCGTGTCGAAGGCCCGGTCGGGAAGCACCCTCCGCAGGGCCAGAATGGTCCAGGCACCCCTGCCCACCGGGTAGCGGGTCCTGGGCCTTCGCGAAGTCGCCGCATGGACTATGGCGCCCGCCACGGTGCGCGGGTGCGTCGAAAGAGCGGTTCCCGACGTCGATGCCAGGGCGGCCGCCACGATCCTGGCCTGCTCGCGATAGGGTCCATGTCCGGAGACCGTCAGCAGGCTCTCCCCGGCGATGGTTCCCCATTCCGTGTCCGTGCCGGCAGGTTCGATGATTGCCACGTCGATGCCGTGCGGCTTCAGTTCCAGGCGGAGCGAGTCGCTGAGGCCTTCGACGGCGAATTTGGTTCCGTGGTACCACGCTCCCAGGGGCTCATACATTTTGCCGCCGATCGAGGACACGTTGATGATCCTGCCCGAAGCCGCAGCCCGCATCACCGGAATCACCAGCTGGGACATCCGGGCGAGACCGAAGACGTTGACCTCGAACTGGCGCCGGCCCTCGTCCAGCGGCACCTCTTCCAAGGAACCATAGGAACCGTATCCGGCGTTGTTGACCAGTACGTCGAGCCGCCCCTGCTCGGCCAGGATAAGGTCCACGGCGGCTTTCATCGAGTCATCCTCAGTGACGTCCAGGGGCAACACCTTGATTCCGTGGGCTTTGAGCGGCTCCATCTTTTCGACCCGCCGCGCCCCTGCGTACACGATCATCCCTGTTTTGCTGAGCTTGATGGCGGCTTCGAAACCGATTCCGGTTGACGCACCTGTGACAAATGCGACGCGTTGCGGCATGGACTACTCCCTCGTGCGGCGGATGGTGTTTCCTTCAGGACGTACCTACGGCAAAGGCCGGCGCCTCCACAGTAACGCGGAAGTGCCGGCCTTTGCCGTGAACCGAGTGGGGCGGCAGGGTCCCTAGTGGGTGTCGACTGCCGAGATCTCGGACTTGTCTTCGCCCCAGAGGGTGTGGAAGGTTCCTTCGGCGTCGACGCGGCCGTAGGTGTGTGCGCCGAAGAGGTCGCGCTGTCCCTGGATGACCGCTGCGGCGAGGCGCTTACGGCGAAGTCCGTCGTAGTAGGCCAGCGAGGAGGAGAACACGGGGACCGGGATGCCCAGCTGCACTGCCGTTGCCACGACGCGGCGCCATGCCGGCAGGGCGCCGGCGATCGCCTTGGTGAAGGCCGGGGCGAACAGCAGGTTGGCCGGCTTCTCCTCGGCTGCGTAGGCGTTGGTGATTTCCTTGAGCAGCTCGGCGCGGATGATGCAGCCACCGCGCCACAGCGAAGCGATTTCATCGAGCTTGAGGTCCCAGCCGTATTCCTTCGCGGCGGAGGTCAGCATGTCCAGGCCCTGGGCGTAGGAAACGAGCTTGGAAGCGTAGAGCGCCTGGCGGACGTCCTCGACGAAGTTTTCGGGGACCTCGACGGCGATTTCCTCGCCCGCGAGCAGCTCCTGGCCCAGCTTGCGCTGTTCCGCCTGGGAAGACAGGGCCCGGGCGAAGACGGACTCCGCGATGCCCGAAACCGGGGAGCCGAGCTCGAGTGCGGAGATGACCGTCCAGCGGCCGGTGCCCTTCTGCCCGGCAGCATCGACGACCACATCGACGAACGGCTTGCCCGTCTTGGCGTCGACGTGGCCCAGGACCTCCGCGGAGATTTCGATCAGGAAGGAAGCGAGTTCGCCCTTGTTCCATTCGGCGAAGATCTTGGACTGCTCGGCCGGTTCGATGCCGGCGCCGGAGCGCAGGAGATCGAAGGCTTCGCCGATGACCTGCATGTCGGCGTATTCGATGCCGTTGTGGACCATCTTGACGAAGTGTCCGGCGCCGTCGGTGCCGATCCACGCGCAGCAGGGCTTGCCGTCAACCTTGGCGGAGATCTTTTCGAGCAGCGGGCCCAGAGCCTCGTAGGACTCCTTGGAACCGCCGGGCATGATGGAGGGGCCGTTGAGGGCGCCCTCTTCGCCGCCGGAAACGCCGACGCCCACGAAGTGCAGGTCTTTCTCGGCCAGCGCGGATTCGCGGCGGCGGGTGTCCTCGTAGTGCGAGTTGCCGGCGTCGATCACGATGTCACCGGGTTCCAGCAAGGGAACGAGCTGGTCGATGACGGCGTCGACCGGCTTGCCGGCCTTCACCATGATCAGGACGCGGCGGGGCTTCTCGAGGGAGTCCACGAGTTCCTGGAGGGTTTCCGTTCGGATGAAGTCGCCGTCCGTGCCGTGCTTGGCCAGCAGGGCGTCGGTCTTCTCGACGGAGCGGTTGTGGAGGGCAACGGTGAAGCCGTTGCGGGCCAGGTTGCGGGCCAGATTGGCGCCCATCACCGCGAGGCCGGTGACACCGATGTGTGCTGACATCAAAACTCCAATTCATTCTTGTGCATCGAGTCCTGCTAGGAGCGAGGAAACGCTTTCTAGAGCAGTAGCTGGAATAAACCATACGTATTCGGACCACGTCTGGGAAAGTTGCGCCCACGTTTTGGAAACGTCCGCGTCACAAAAGAGTCTATGTTGCGAGCTCGTCCTCTGGGGAGTTCGCCGGCGCCCGGGCTTCCAGTGGCGGGGCGGTCAACGCCACTATGCTTACGACTATGTCAACCAGTCTCCACTACCGCGCGGTCGAGCACCTCGGTACCCGGATCGTCGGCGGTAAGCTCCCCACCGGTCACGTCATGTTGGCTGAGCACCTTGAGGAGGAACTCAAAGTGTCGCGGTCGGTGGTACGTGAGGCCGTCAGGGTATTGCAGTCTCTGGGACTGGTGGAAACCATCAAGCGTGTTGGCATCCGGGTCCTCCCCGCGCATCGCTGGAATCCCTTCGATCCGCTTGTCATCCGCTGGCGGTTGGCTGGAGAAGGCCGCGGCGCACAGTTGCGCTCCCTCGCCGAACTCCGCTCCGCCGTCGAGCCCGTAGCCGCGGAACTGGCCGCGGAAAACGCTCCGGAGTCGCTGCGAAGCGAGCTGGTGGACATCTCCCTGGCCATGCGGGAAGCAGGCCGTGCGGGCGACATGCCCACCTTCCTGGACCTCGATATCCGCTTTCACGCGCTGGTCCTCTCCGGTTCCGGCAATGAAATGTTCGCAAACCTGATCGGGCAGGTCGCGGAGACACTCACCGGCCGGACAGTTCACGGCCTTATGCCGGAACATCCGAAGGAAGCTGCCCTGCAATGGCATCTGGATGTAGCCCAGGGCATCAGGGACGGAGACGGCGACAAGGCCCGCGAGGCCTCGTCCAACATCATGCGGGAGACCATCGCGGACCTGTCGCCGGGCTGGGAAGGCCAGCCCCGGGTATTTGTTCCAGTCGAACGGCCGGGGGCTTAGGCCACCGGCTGGAAGTTCAGCAGGACCTTCCCGGATTCGGCGGAGTTCCTGGCCACCTCGAAGGCCTCCAGGCCGCGGTCCAGCGTGAATTCGTGGGTCACCACCGGATCCACATAAAGCGAACCGTCCGCGAGCGCCGCAATGACCTCGTCAATCTCGTTGTTGAAACGGAAGGAACCGAGCAGTTCGAGCTCGCGGGTGATGGCCAGCGAGATGAAGACCGGCTGCGGTCCCGAGGGCAGCAGCCCGACCATGACCACCTTCCCGCCGCGTACTGCGCCCTTGATGGCCGATGCCAGTCCGAAGTGGCTGCCGGAGGACTCAATGACGACGTCGGCTTCCACGGCGGCAATTGCCTCTGCGTCATCGCCCTTGAGAACTTCGTCGGCGCCCACTGCCCGCGCGATCTCAAGAGGCTTGTCATGCATGTCGACTGCCACGATCCGGGTTGCCCCCGCGCGCTTGAGGACGGCTACTGCCAGCGCGCCGATCGGACCGCTTCCGATCACCAGCGCCGTCTTTCCGGCCACGTCACCGGCGCGGGAGACGGCGTGCCAGGCAACGCTGGCCGGCTCCACAAGCGCCGCCGTGCGCAAGTCCAGCGTGGCCGGAAGGGCCCGGAGCATGCGGGACGGCAGGGTGGCGTAGCGGCTGAAGGCGCCGTCCGTGTGCGGGTACCGCGCTGCACTGCCGAGGTAGGTGCACCCCGGCGAGAGGTTGGGCCGGTCTTCCGGATACCTGGCGGCACCCGGCGCCGGGGTTGCCGGATGAACTGCGACGGCGGTTCCAGCTGCCGGGCCGCTGCCGTCGGCGGCCTGCTGGACGACGGTGCCGACGATTTCGTGGCCGAGCACCATGGGCGCCTTGAGGATCGATTCCCCCGCCGCGCCATGGAGCCAGTAGTGCAGGTCCGAGCCGCAGATGCCACCGTACGCGATCTCGACGACGGCCTGGTCAGGGGTGGGAACAACGAGGGCTATGTCCTCGATGCGAAGGTCGCCGGCGGCGTGGGCCACCACCGCGGGTGAGGACTGGGGAAGCTGAAAGCCAGTGTGCTGGATATCGCTCATTAGACGACCACCGTCATTCCGCCGTCGACGAAGATCGTCTGGCCGTTGACGAAGTTCGAAGCCTCGGAGGCAAGCCATACCGCCGGGCCGGCGAGATCCGCCACGGTGCCCCATCGGTGGGCCGGCGTCCGGCCGAGGATCCAGGAGTTGAAGTCGGGATCGTCCACGAGGTTCTGGGTCATCTCAGTGTGGATGTAACCCGGAGCAATGCCGTTGATCTGGAGTCCGGAGGCCGCCCATTCGGCGGTCATGGCGCGGGTCAGGTTGCGCAGTCCACCCTTGGCGGCGACATAGGGTGCAATAGTGGGGCGCGCCAGATCAGTCTGCACGGAGCAGATGTTGATGATCTTGCCACGGCCCCGGGGGATCATGTGGCGGGCTGCTTCACGTCCTACGAGGAAGGCGCTTGTCAGGTCAGTGGTGATGACCCGGTCCCAGTCCTTCACGTCCAGGTCCAGCATCGGGACGCGGTGCTGGATTCCGGCATTGTTGACGAGGATATCGAGGGGGCCGACGTTCTCCTCGACCCAGGCAACACCGCGGGAGGCCTCGGTATCACTGGTGACGTCGAACGCACAGCTGTGGATGCGGCCGGGCCCGAAGTCCGCCGCCATGGCCGCTTCCGCGTCCTTGAGCCGCTCGGCGTTGATCCCGTTGAGGACAACGGTCGCACCGGCGTCGGCCAATCCGCGGGCCAGCGCGTTGCCGATGCCGCGGCTGGATCCGGTAACGAGCGCAACGCGCCCGGTGAGATCAAAGAGTCCACTCATGGTTGATTCCTTACTTAGTTCAAGGGGCTTAGGGAAGAGTCGCTGAGGTTGGCGATGGCCTGGCGGACAACTGCGAGGTCCTGGTCGCCAAGGCCCTGATCAATCAGTTCGCGGTAGAGTTCGACGCCGGCAGTCGCCATCGGGACAGCGGCACCGGCCGCTTCGGCGCTTTCGAGCACGAAATTGAGGTCCTTGTGCATGAACTTCGCGGGACCCGTGGGCGCGTAGTCCTTGGCTGCCAGGCGTGGGCCGACGATCTCCAGGACCCGGCTTCCGGCGAGTCCACCGGCCAGGACATCGAAGAGGGCAGAAGCATCCATGCCAGAGCGCTCGGCGAGTTCGGCTGCTTCCGCGAGCGCCGCCGTCGTGGTCCCGACGATCAGCTGGTTGCAGGCCTTCGCCAGCGAACCGGCACCGAGGTTGCCCATGCGGCGGACCGTGGTGCCCATGGATTGGAGCACGGGAAGCGAGCGCTGGAAGTCTTCTTCGCTGGCTCCCACCATGATGGCCAGCGTGCCGGCCTGCGCCCCCTTGGTGCCCCCGCTGACCGGGGCATCGACGACGACGGCGTTCCCGCCGCTGGCGTCCTGGACCGTCCTTCCGAATTCCTGGACGGCCGTGGGAGACACGCTGCTCATGATGAGGATCGTAGTTCCCGGAACCGGCGCGCTGGAACGCCAGGAGTCGAGCAGCGGCGCGGCTGCGTCCTGGATATAGGAGAGATCCGGGAGCATGAAAATGATCACGGCTTGGTCCCGGAGCCCGGCAACCGATTCCGAACGTTTCCCGCCGAGCTTCTCCAGTTCGGCCAGCGCCTCGGCCGAACGGTTCCAGGCGGTCACTTCCCAGCCGCCGGCAAGTAGATTGGCGGCCATGGGGAATCCCATGAGCCCGAGTCCCACAAAACCTACGGTCTTGGCAGTCATGTCCCGTTAGCACCTCACTTCTTTGTGGTTCATATTCTCAAAAACTGTTCAATATCCTAGCCGCAATTCAGTATGATGAACACTATGACGACTGATGAACTTACCATCGCGATCGCGGTCCCGCTCGAAGCTGAGCATGTGGAGCGTATCCGCGCAGTGGATCCCGGCATTACTGTCCTTTACGAACCCGAACTTCTTCCCCCGGAACGCTTTCCGGCCGACCATTCCGGCGATCCGGATTTCAAACGCACTCCGGAACAAGAGGAGCGCTACTGGTCCATGCTGAACAAGGCACAGGTCCTTTACGGCTTCCCTAATGAGAACCCGGCCGGGCTGGCCCGCATCGCCTTGAGCAACCCGCACCTGCAGTGGATCCACGCCATGGCAGCGGGCGCCGGTGGCGCCGTCAAGGCTTCCGGCCTCGACAGCGAGACTCTGCAGAAGTTCAAGGTGACCACCTCCGCAGGCGTGCACGCCCTTCCGCTTGCCGAGTTTGCCGCCCTTGGCATCCTCAACGGCTTCAAGCGGAGCGCGGAACTCGCGCAGGACCAGGCTGCGAAGGTCTGGCCGGAGCTGCGGACCCCCACCAAACTTGTCAACGGCTCCAAGCTGGTCGTCACGGGCCTCGGCGAAATCGGCCTTGAGACCGCCCGCATCGCCCGCGCACTCGGCATGAAGGTCAGCGGAACCAAGCGGAACGTCGAAGCGATCGAAGGAATCGATGAGGTCTCGGACAACGATGGCCTGGCGGGACTCCTGGCTACGGCCGATGCCGTCGTCAACACCCTGCCCGGTACGCCGTACACGGAGAAGCTCTTCAACCGCGACGTTTTCTCGGCCATGAAGCCCGGAACGGTCTTTGTCAACGTGGGCCGTGGAACAGTGGTTGACGAGGCGGCCCTCCTCGAAGCCCTGGACAACGGCCAGGTGTCCTACGCCTGCCTGGACGTCTTCGCCGTCGAGCCGCTCCCCCAGGACAGCCCGTTGTGGAACCATCCCAAGGTCATGGTCTCTCCGCACACCTCGGCACTCAGCGCGGCTGAGAACCGCCTCATTGCCGAGCGTTTCGTCAGCAACCTGCGTACGTTCCTCGACGGCGGGGAGCTCCCCCACCTCGTGGATACGGTGCACTTCTACTAAACCGCGAACAACCAGCGCGTCCTGGCGGCCCCTCCGGTATTTCCGGAGGGGCCGCTTTGCTGTGTGGGGCTTACTGTGTGGGGCGGCGCAACAAAGCGACAGCCCCCTCCGAATTTCGGAAGGGGCCGTCGCTGCTTGCGTACCTCGGGGTACGGGACTAGCTACTTCGCGTCTTCCAGGGAAAGGAGGTCGCGGCCAGCCGTTTCCGGTGTGAAGAAGGTGGTGATGTACGAAATCAGCGCCAGGACCAGCGAGTAGACCGCCAGGACCACCCAGGAGTTGCCCGTAGCGGCAAGGAGTGCGACGCCAACGAGGGGCACGAGTCCGCCGGCAAGGACCGCAGACAGTTCCCGGCTCAGGGCGACGCCGGTGAAGCGGTACTGCGAGCCGAAGAGCTCGGGCAGAAGCGGGCACTGCGGGCCAAGCATGGACTGCACGCCGAGGGCGATGCCGACCACCATGACGGCCCACACGAGGGTCACGTTGCCGAGGGTCACCAGGTAGAAGGCGGGAATCGCGAAGATTGCCTGGAACAGGGCTCCATAGCGGTAGACCTTGACGCGACCGATTCGGTCAGACAAGGCACCGAACGTAACCACCATGACAGCGGCAAATCCGGCGGCGATCAACAGACCGACCGGGCCGATGAACTTGTCGCCCGGGAAGACGCCTTCCTTGACGGACATGAATGAGATGAGCAGTGCCGAGTAGATCGAGGAGTTGCCGTTCTCGCCCATGCGGAGCCCGATCCCCACCAGCACATTCTTTTTGGAGTGCTTCCAGAGCTCACCAACGGGGTTCTTCACCACATTCTTGTGCTTCTCCAACTCCTGGAACACCGGGGTTTCCTTCAGCCTGAGACGGATGAAGATTGCGACGACGATCAGCAGGAAGCTGGCGAGGAAAGGCACACGCCACAGCCAGCCTTCAAGCACGCTCTTGTTGGCCATGCCAATCAGGGCGAAGGTGCCGGCGCCGAGGAGGGTTCCAAGCTGGATGCCAACGAACGGAAGTGAAGCGAAGTAGCCGCGGCGCTTGGGCGGAGCGACTTCGGAAATCAGCGTGGTCGCGCCCGCCTGTTCCGCACCGGCACCGAGGCCCTGGATAATACGGAGCGTCACCAGGAGGACAGCGCCGAGCATGCCCGCCTGGTCGAACGTCGGCAGCAAGCCAATGGCGAAGCTGGCGAGGCCCATCATTCCAATGGTCATCAGAAGGACCATCTTGCGGCCGAAGCGGTCACCGATGAATCCGAAGAAGATACCGCCGAACGGCCGCGCCGCGAATCCGACGCCATAGGTGGCGAACGACGCGATCAATGCGCCGCTTTCACCCAAGGGCTTGAAGAACAGCGGTCCGAAGATCAGGGCCGAAGCCAGGCCGTAAATGTAGAAGTCGTAGTACTCCAGGGCGGATCCTACGGAGCTGGCAAGAGTTGCCCTTCGCAGCTGTTCCGGCTCAACTACTGCGCCGTCCGTCTCAGCAAGCTTTGTCTTAGTACGAGTTGTCACAAGCACTCCCTCAAGAACACCCCAGACCCCCGTTGGCCTGGCGAGATAGTGTCAGCCGCCATGGCGTGAATCACTATAGTGAACAGCGTACAGCACGTTGGACAAGTTTCAAGTGGTGTAATCAGATTTATTTATGACCCCGCCGGGCGGCGGGATCTGTTACCCCATCGGGTTGCCCAGCGAGTGGGCGAGCTCCTTGAGTTCCTTCACCATCAGGGCAGCCTGCTCCTCGGAAAAAGTGGCCTTCAGGGCTGTCACCGAGAGACCGAGACTGGGGCCATGTGCCCCGTGGGTCGGCACGGGCACGGCAAGGCAAACCACGCCGAGCGTGGATTCCTCGTCCTCAAGGGCATAGCCCTGCTTGCGGATGGCGGCGACCTGGGCTTTGAGCTCGGCGGCACTCCGGAGGGACTTCGGGGTCATGACAGGGAGTTCCACATCGTCCGGGAACATCGCCTCGATGTCATGGTCGTGAAGTTGGGCCAGGAGAACCTTTCCGACGGCGCTCAGGGAAAGCGGCATTTTGTCGCCGATGTTCGACGTGAGCCGGACGGCCGGGTGCCCTTCGTAGCGCGCCAAGTAGATGATGTGGTCGCCGTCGATCATTGCGATCCGCACGGTTTCGCCGGAGAGCGTTGGTGCCTGCTCGCAGAACTTGTAGAACTCCTGGACTTCATCGAGCCTGCTGAGATAGGCGGCGCCAAGCTCAACCAGCTTCCGGCCCAGTGAAAAGTCGGCACCTTCGCGGGTAATGAGCCGGGCCTCCTCAAGGGCGAGCAGCAGGTTCGACGTGGAAGACTTCGGAATCCCGAGCTCCCTCGAAAGGTCGCTCAGCGTCAGCCGGCCCGAAGGTGCCTCCGCCAAGGCATCCAAGACTGCGGCTGCGCGGGTCACGGCAGGCGCCGGCGAGGAGCTCCCCAATCCCTCGGCGGAACGGGGGGTGCGGGAATCGGCCATGATTCTCCTTCGCAATCGTGCGTCTGGCGCAGAGTGGGCGCGTGCCAGGCAGAATCGCTACCCGGGGGCAGCGGAACTCCGGTCCGCGGCAATCGCGCTTGTTCAATCCACTGAACAACCACCATCATAGTGGCTCGTTGCCGGGATGGGACGCGCCGGACGGAGAACGGCTTCCTTTCCATATCCAAAAATTCTCTGTATATTCATCTATGAGCTCTCCACCGCGGCATCCCCCAATAGTCGCGGTGGAGAGCTCTTCCAATTCCCCGGCCCGAATCAGGTACGCCACTGGCCCTGCTGCCGCCAAGGTGTGAGCCGTGGCAGCCAGCGCGGAACATTGGCACGGTAGTCCTCATACTCGGCGCCGAACCTCCTCGCCAGCGTCGGCTCCTCATACAGCCTGACGAAAGCCACCACGGGAATTGCGCCCAGCGCGGCAAGGCCAAAAAGCTTAGGCTGTCCCAGCAGGAGGCCCTGTCCGGTGATCGCAGCGCCAACGCCTACGTAGATGGGGTTCCGCACGAACTGGTAGAAGCCGCTGACCACGAGGTTCTTCGGCGGCGCAAAGGGTGCGGGCGTGCCCATTCCCTCCAGGGCGAACCGTGCAAACGAATTGGTGATCACGGCCGCGCCTGCGCCGATCAGGAGAACACCTGCGCACTGGGCCGCCAGTCCGCCGGGCACGGGCTGTCGCACTTTCCAGCGGGTCACAACCCACGGCAACAGACCGGCGGCGGTAGCCGGAGCTGCGGCGAACACCGCCGTACCTATTTTCGCCAGCCTCTTCTCACGCGCTGCATCTCCGGATGCCGTCATGCTGCCATTCTGAACCGCCAAACGATTGGCGGCAACCATCAGGCCACGAACGTACCGGAACAAAAGAAAAGAGCCCCTGAGCTGCGTTTTCGCAGATCAGGGGCTCTTCTCCCTTGCTCGGCAGTCTCCTAGCCGTTCGCTCGCTTGCGGCGAATCACCAGGGCCGAGCCGAGTGCAATAGCGGCGAGAGCCGTGAGCGTCAGGGAGAACACCATTGGGGCCATGCCGGTATCGGCCAGTCCGCTCGTAGCCTTAACGTTTCCGGCGGTTGGGGGAACCACGGTAACCCCGGCGTCGACGGGCGGATTGACCGGCAGGACGACGGGCGGAGTGACCGGTGGTGTGACCGGTGGGTCGACGGGTGCGGCGCCGACCACAACCGTGAGGTTGGCCGACGTCGGCTCGAACAGCGTTGGCGAGAACCTCGGTGTGTTCGAGGCACTGGCGATGCTCACCACGCCCCTCACGGTTCCGGCAACTGGGAACGTCGAGGTGGAACTGATCACCCAGGCGCCGTTGTCCTCGGTCACAGTTGCCGCGACCGGGTCTTTCCCTGCCCACGACACCGTTGCGGTGATGGGTTCAGCAGCACCGGCGAATGTGACCCGCGCGACCTCGACGGTCTTCTCCCGACCGGCGATCGCGGTCAAGTCCGCACCCGGCACGATCACCGGAGTGGCCTTGCGCGGAGCGGAGACACTCGGGATCCAGTCTTTCCGGGCCGTGGCCCAGTTGAGGCCTGCCTTGCTGCCGGACAGCGCGAAGTCGAGCCGACCACCCTTCCGCAGCTCGTCCACGTCGACCCAGGCAGCCGTGTGCTCTTTGCCGTTCACAGTCACACCGGCGATGTAGCTCGGGAGCAACTCGTTCGCGCCTGCAGCAGTGATCCGCAGTTTTTCACCGCCCTCAAGGGTGATGGTGGCCGCCTGTACCTTGGGGGCGTTGAGCGCCATGATCCCGGAGCCGGGCGCCACCGGCTGGATGCCGAGCGAGGCCATCACATACCAGGAGGCGAGGGTGCCGAGGTCATCATTGCCGACTCCGCCGCCGGGGGTGTTCGGGAAGCGATTGAGGTTCGCCGCGAGCACATCGTTCGTCTTGGCCGGCTCACCGACGAAGCCGTACAGCCAGGGGTTCATCATCATCGGCTCGTTGCCCGGGTTGTACCCGATGCTCGTGTAGTACGTGCTGCCACCAGCGGCCCAGCTACTCGGCGAGACCCCCGGAGCAGATTGGAGGGCAGGCTGGTTGAAGTAGTAGTCGAGTCGCTTGACGAATTCGTCGCGACCACCCATCTTCTGCTGCAGACCGACCACATCCTGCGTCGCCATCCACTGGTAGTGCCAGGGGGTCCCCTCGTGGAAACCGGACCGGGTCACATCCGAGAGCTCGGGAGTGGAGACAAACGTACCGTCGGGAGTCACGGCGTTGACGATGCCTTTGAAACCGCCGCTGAGTGTGACATCCGGGTTCCAGAGCTTCGACCAGTTGGTGCCGCGGGCCAGGAACTCCGCGGCCTGCGCGGTCTTGCCCAGGCGCTGTGCGGCCGAGCCGATGCTGGCGTCCGCGGCGGCGAACTCCATCGTGGCCGAGCCGCCGTGCCGGTACTCTTCGAACTGGCCGCCGAGGCCGCCGCCCGACTCCGGGTAGAAGGGGATGTGCCCCTTGGCCAGGTAGAACGGGGCGCTCTGCCGGCCGACGGATGCGACGCCGGCGGGAGGCGCCGTCGTGGCGTTCTCGACGAGATAGTCCCACATCCGGTCGGAGATATCGGCGGGCACGGTGCCGAGCGTGAAGTTCTCGGCGATCCACGGCGAGACCGGGTCGCCGGCCATGATGTTCGTCTCGACTGAGCCGAGCGACCAGCGCGGGAACCAGCCGCCCTCGACCCGGGCCTGGTACATCGACCGGACGATGTCGGCAGTGCGGTTCTTTGCGAACAGAGCGTGGAACGTCGCCTGCGTGCGGTAGGTGTCCCATAGCGAGAACGTCTGGTAGTAGTTCCATCCGTCCGCGATATGAGTCTTGGCGTCCATTCCCGTGTACCGGCCGTCGACGTCGCTGCCGATGGTCGGTGACAGCAGCGCCTTGTACAGCTGGGTGTAGAAGATCCTGCGCTGCTCGGCGGACGCAGTGATTTCGAACCGGCCGAGTTCGGCGTTCCAGGCGTCGCGGGCTTTCGCGCGGATCTGGTCAAACGGCACCCGCGTGCCGCTTGAGGTCGCCTCCGCGATCCGGTTACCGCGGGCGCCTTCGATGCTCACGTATGAGACCCCGACGCTCACCTCGACATCGCGGTCGGTCGTGGTATCGAAGGTTGCGACGAAACCGTTGTTGCCGTTGGTAACCTCGCTGGAGTTCCGGCCGACGACGAACTGGGCGTTGGTGCCCCACGTGCCCGTCGAAAGCGGAGCGCGGTCGAAGGTGGCGCTGAAGTAGTAGCGGGACTTCTTCTCGTTGCCGCTGCAGAATCCGCCGTTGTCGATCCAGCCCTCGAGGGTGGTCCCATCGACCCAGGACACCGAACTCGCGCCGGCGGTGCGCAGCGTCTGACCCGTGTTGAACGAGAGGTTGGAGGTCGTGCCGGCCGGGAAGGTGTACTTGTGCGCGCCCACTCTGGTGGTGGCCGAGAGATCGACCTTGACGGAGTTGTCCAGAGTGACACCGTAGTAACCGGCTGTGGCGGACTCGCTCCGGGATTGGATGCCCGTCGACCGTCGCGAGGTTGTGGGGGTGGCGGTGGTGCTGGGCGAGACCAGGAGCTCACCGGCGGCCGGGCAACCAGCGCTGTTGACGTGCCGGTGGCTGAACCCCCACACGCGACCGGCATCGTGGCTGTAGGACGTGGAACCGTAGGTGTTGGTGTTGTCAGGACTGAGCTGCACCATTCCGAACGGGACCGTCGCCCCCGGATAGGCGTTGCCCTCGCTCTCGGTGCCGACGAACGGGTTGACCTCCTTGGAAAGGTCGGGGACGGCGGGAGCTGCGGTTGCCTCGATCGGAGTTCCGATCGCGAGCGCGGCCGCGACCGCCATCGCCGGCGCGATCCGCGAGCGACGTGGCCCCCTCCGGCTCCTTGGGCGTAACGCCGGACTGTCGTGTGGGCTTGACATCGTGGGGTGTCCTCCTTGACCTGGCTCACGGGTATCGAGCATCGACGCTCATCACCGGCGTCCGCCGTCGAGCGGTGGCGGATAACAGTGCGTGGAAACGTTTCCACGCGGCCGAGTCTACTGAGCGTACCTCGGCCCCGTCAACGGTGGAGACGTAGCGACCGGGATGAGTACCGGTCAAAGGGGGATTTACAGGGGCTTCCGAACTGGCGTCAGCGCGCGGCGAGCACTGCGTCGCGGCTCAGCTCTCCCGAGCCCCGCACAATAAGACGGGTGTCCAGCGTGATCCTCTGCGAGGGCGAGACATCGCCGTCCAGGCGCTTGTAGAGCATCCCCACCGCGATCTGCCCCATCGCCTTCGGGTCCTGCGCCACCACTGTGATCCCGGGCACGACGACGTCGGCAAGTTCGAAGTCGTCAAAACCCACGATCGCCAGCGAAGTGTTGCGGATGCGCAGCGCGCCGATCACGTTGATGCTCGTGCGGTTGTTGCCGGCGAAAACCGCGGTCGGCGGGTCATCCGACGCCAGCATCCGCCCGAGCGGCTCGTCCACCGGTTCCCGTGTCGTCGCGCTGGAATAGACGAGTTCAGGGTCGAACGGGATGCCCGCTTCCTCGAGGGCAGCCCGGTAGCCGGCGATGCGCTCGCTCGCGGTATAGAGGTCCGGCCGATCGGTGAAGCACGCGATCCGCCTATGCCCGTAGCCGATGAGATGCGCGACGCCGGTGCGCGCGCCGCCGCGGTTGTCCACGATCACGGAGTCGACATCGAGCACGCGCGGCGGGCGGTCGACGAAGACCATGCTCGTACCGGCGTCGAGCTCGGCACGCAGGTATTCCTCGTCGCCGCCTTCGGGGAGAGTGATCACCAGGCCGTCGACCCGGCGGGCGCAGAAGGTGAGGATCATCTTGCGGGCGCGCTCCGGGTCCTTGTCCGAGGAGGCTGTCAGGAGCACTGAATCGCGGCGGAGGACCTCCTCCTCCACGGAGCGGTTCAGCAGGGAGAAGAACGGGTCCGCGACATCTTCGACCAGCAGCCCGATGCTGGCCGTCGCCCCGGTTCTAAGCATCCTGGCGCTGTCGTTGCGACGGAATCCGAGGCTCTCGATCGCAGCGTTGACCGAGGCGATGCTCTCCTCGCTCACGTTCGACTTGCCGTTGACGACCCGGGAGACTGTGCCGACGCCGACTCCGGCGACCCGTGCGACGTCTTTCATCGTGGCACGGGCGTTTGGACGCTCGGTAGCCGCTCTCACCCCGTCACCTGCGTCCTTTTCTGAAACCATTCCGCGTTGCATATTAGCATCGCGATCCGCTTCATCGCGATCCGCTTCATCGCGGTGCGCGGCCCGGCGCGGACCCGTATCCGGAGATGGAAGTAGAAGCACGTCAACCGTAGCCATCAGGAAGGAGCATCTGGATGGAGCACCTCAGACACATGGCGGGGAACAGCGGGCAAGGCCGCGTCCGTCCCGTAGCCCAACCACATGATCCCGTGGTCGTCCACACGCGCGGTGCTCATGAGCGCACCAGGAGGCTCCGCCATGTTGATGGCCTGGTCAGCGGGTCAGCGTCGCTCGCAGGCACATCGTTCTCCCTCATTCAGGCAAGAATACGGGGACGGGCAATGTTCGGCTATACGCCCTGTAAGCTCACCGTCCGTCGTGTTAATGGGCAAAGGAAAAGAGCCCCCGAGCTGCGTATTCGCAGTTCAGGGGCTCTTCTTTCCTGGTGGGTCCTACCGGGATCGAACCGATGACATCCACGGTGTAAACGTGGCGCTCTACCAGCTGAGCTAAAGACCCAAACACTGATTTCAGCGCCCTCAGCGCTTCAACCAACGAACATGTACTCTACCGGATCATTCGCCTGGAACACCAATCGGCTGCCCGAGAGGCAGCAAGTCGGGAAGCTCGGCGGCAAGCCAGGCCAGCGCGCCGCTGACTCCGGCTTCCACTTTGAGGTTCGCGAACCCGTCCCCGCGGGTCGGCCCACGGTTGATGATCACTACCGGCTTGCCGAGTTTGGCTGCGTGCCGCACGAACCTCAGCCCGCTCATGACCGTCAACGAAGAACCTGCCACCAGCAACGCCCCGGCTTCGTCCACCATGGAATAGGCGCGCTGCACCCGGTCCCTCGGCACATTTTCACCGAAGTACACGAAGTCGGGTTTGAGGGTTCCCCCGCACACGGGACAAACAGCGACGACGAACGACCGGATGAGCTCGGGATCCTCCACCGAGGCGTCCGCGTCGGGTGCCATCTCCACGACGCCGGAAGCCTGCGCGGCTTCGAGGAAGCCGGGATTGATTTCCTCAAGAATCGACGCCACGAGCCGCCGGGTGAAGACGTGTCCCCCGTCAAGGCAGATCACGCGATCGTAGCGGCCGTGCAGGTCCACCACATTGATGCTGCCCGCGTCCTCGTGCAGACGGTCCACGTTCTGCGTGATGAGCCCCGTGATCAGCCCGCGCCGCTCAAGGAGGGCGACGGCGGCGTGCCCGGCATTGGGGTCCGCATGCCGGAGGTGCGACCAGCCAAGGTGGTTCCTCGCCCAATACCGGCGCCGGTTGGCGGCGCTTCCGATGAACTCCTGGAAGGTCATCGGATTCCGCGGCGCGGCTCCGGGGCCGCGGTAGTCCGGGATTCCGGAGTCAGTGCTGAGGCCGGCTCCTGTCAGGACAGCAAACCGCTTGCCGCCGAGGATCCCGGCGGCTTGGCGCAGAACGTCCAACTCGCCTGCATCCAACTCAACTGTGGGTGCTGGCGGATGTATGGCGAAGCCGGTCATTCCGACGCCGGGCCGTTGGGCGCTCATCCGCGCTAGGCCTGGCCAAGTGCGGACAAAGCCTCGCGATATTCCGCTAAGTCGCGTGCCTGGCCGCGCGGATTGACCACGACATAGCGGATGATGCCCGCGGCATCGATGATGAAAGTGCCCCGCAACGACATGCCGGTAGCTGTATCAAACACGCCATACTTTTGGGCTACTTCCCCGTGCGGCCAGAAGTCCGCCAAGAGATCGAACTCATAGCCTTCCTTGTCCGCGTAAGCCCGCAAAGCGAACTTGCTGTCCACGGACACCCCGAGAACTGTGGCGTTGGCGTGTTCGAAAATACCCAGATTGTCGCGGATCTCGCACAACTCCCCGGTGCAGATTCCAGAGAAGGCGAAGGGATAGAAGACCACTACCACGTTGCGGCCGCGAAGCTCGGACAGGCGAACCGGCTCCCCAAACTGGTTCACAAGCTCAAAATCCGGGGCTTCCTGGCCCACAACGGGAACTCCCGGACGCAGTCCGGGAGGGGTCAACCTGGTGTGAGTCACTTGTTCTTCTTGCGCGCCACAAGCCGCGTGGCGCTCCAGTCCTTGGAGACGCCTGCGGAGGTAGTGTAATGCAGGCCGGCGGTGGGAGCAGCGTCCTGAATCTCCGAGGGAGAAACGTAGTTGTCGCGGCCCGACTTAGGGGTCAGTACCCAGACCACGCCGCCTTCACCCAAGGTGGTCAGTGAATCAACTAGTGCGTCGACAAGGTCTCCATCACCATCGCGCCACCAGAAAATGACCGCATCCACTACCTCGTGATCGTCTTCGTCAAGCAGCTCGGAACCCGTGAGTTCCTCAATGTCATCACGCAAATCGAAATCGACATCATCGTCGTAACCGAGTTCCTGAATTAGATCCCCATCTTTGAAACCCAATCTTTCCGCCACATTTACCGATGTGGCGGCGTCGGCCTCGCTCACGTTTCCTCCTCTTGAAGTGATTTCGATTACTACAAGCCAACACCCTTTGGGCGTGTGCTTCAAGCCATTGTCCCGCGTTCCACCATAATCCGCGCCCTAGCCGCGGCTAAAGCCACGGTGACATTCAGGGCCGTAGCCATGGCCGCAGCGACAACTGCCTTCGATGTAACAGCTTGAGTGTGACATACAACGCCTTCACGACCGCGCGGCTACGCATCGCGGCTCGTACAAAGCTACAGTGGCCAGTGAAGACTTTGGCTGCAGGGCAACCGCCCGCCGCGAATAGCGCAGCTCGAGCTCAACAGAACCTGCCCGGCGCACATGACCGGGCTGTTGTAACCGATATGTCGCACACGCCGCGTTCATGACGGGCAGTTACCCTGCCGGACCTGAGGCGACGATGAATGCGCCAAAAGAGAGGTTGGACGTGGCTGCAGGAGAAGAGACCTCACACATCCTTAGCGGGTTGACTTCCCAGCTGCCTGATCGTGATCCGGAAGAGACTGCC
>NZ_JBFBLA010000013.1:0-137884 GCF_040702485.1 Arthrobacter sp. NPDC080031 | reverse complement strand
TTGGTGGCGGTGACGGTGAAGGTGTAGGCGGTGCCGTTGCTCAGCCCGGTGACGGTGGTGCTGGTGGCGGGCGGGTTGCCGGTGACGGTGACCGGCGCCAGGCTGGTGGCGCCTGCGCGCGGGGTGAGCGTGTAGGAGCTGATCGGGGAGCCGCCGTTGGCCGGGGCGGTCCAGGACACGGTCGCGGAGGCGTTGCCGGCGGCCGCGGTCACGGCGGTGGGGGCGGCGGGGGCCGTGGGGGTTGTCTGGGTGTTGGTGAGGGTGACGTCGTCGAGGTACATCCAGGTGTCGTCGGCGGGGCTGGCGCCGTCGAGGTGGACGTTGAACCAGAGGGTGATGCTCTGCCCGTTGTAGGCGGAGAGGTTGGTGCTGAGCTGGGTCCAGGTCCCGGAGTTGCTGCTGAGTTTGAACAGGCTGGCCAGGGTGGTGCCGGTCGTGGAGCGGACTTGTGCTTCCATCCAGTCGTAGCGGCAGGTGGTGCCGGTGCAGGTGTCGTCCGCGGTGTGGGGCTGGTACCAGAAGGACAAGGTGGTTGGTGGTCCCGGCGGCGGGCATCGTGATGGTCTGGGCCAGGCTGCTGTCCCCGAGCGGCTCGGCTCCGGAGGCCAGGCCCAGGAGCGCGGAGCCGGTGCCGGTGTGGGCGGTGGTGGAGGCCACCGGTGCCCGGACGCCGCCGGTGGTCCAGGAGGCCAGCCCGGATTCGAACCCGCCGTTGGCGACGCCCGGAGCGGGTGCGGCCGGCGTGACCGGGGCTGACGCGGCCGACCCCGGGGACGTGCCCACGGCGTTGGTCGCGGTGACGGTGAAGGTGTAGGCGGTGCCGTTGCTCAGCCCTGTGACGGTGGTGCTGGTCGCGGGCGGGTTCCCGGTGACGGTGACCGGGGCCAAAGCGGTGCCGCCGGACGAAGGCGTCACCGTGTAAGAGGTGACCGGGGACCCGCCGTTGGCCGGAGCCGTCCACGACACCACCGCGGAAGCGTTCCCCGCCGTCGCGCTCACGCCCGTGGGTGCGGCAGGCGCGGTCGGCGAGGCTGCCACGGTGATCGTGAGGGGTGGGGTGACCGCGTCGGGGCTGCTCCCGTTGGTCGCGGTGACCGTGAACGTTGCCGTGCCGGCCGTCGTCGGGGTGCCGGAGAGGACCCCGCTGGTGGCGTCAAGGCTCAGCCCGCCGGGCAGGGCACCGGAAGACACTGCAAAGGTCGGGGCCGGGCTGCCGGTCGCGGCGAAGGTGTAGCTGTAGGCGGTGTGGACGGTGGCGGTGCCCGGGGGAGTGTCCGCGGTGAACACCGGAGGTGCCGGTGTACCGGCAGCCACCGTCTTCAAAATGATGTCATCGGCGATCATGTCGCCATCCTGCATCGCGTGCTCTGCCCCCAGCTGAAGCACATTCATAGAAGTATTTGAACCGAGATCTATAAACCCGGTCGTGCTGTTCGAACGGTCAAAGAGTTTGGTGCCGTCCTGCCATACCTGGGCCTGGCTTTGCGCACCATTGACTACCAGGTGAATTTTCAGGGCAAACTTTTGGCCGACGGCTATGTGCCCCATGCCTATGATGGTGAAGCCTGAGCCGGTAGGCCATCTCACGAACAGGCTGCCCGATCCGTTTTGACGTGATACGTCCAACAGGCGGGTGCTGCCGTTGAAGAAGCGCAAGGTGGGTACGTTATTGTTCGAGGCGCTGCCTTCGCGCGTGATGTCAAACCAGCCGCTGGCCCAAGCTTCCCTGGCCGAAGCTGGCAAATTTTTCACCACGTTAGCCTCGGAGCCGCTATTCCCCGTCACATGTATTTGTGCAGCGCAGACGGGGGAGTTGGAAATTGCCGATTGCACCGTGGCGGTGGCGTCGCCCAACTGGGTGACAGTGGTCCATCTACTGAAATCATTGGTCTCAAAGTTATCGGCCAGAACGACTGTGCCGGGGTCAGCGTTAGTGGGAGCCGGAGCTGTGGGGTTGCAGGGGGACGTACTGGCCTGAACGCTGACCGCCGAGCCGAAGCTTGCATAAATCACTAAGGCGGCCATCACAAGCGAGGCTGCCAGAGCCGGGTGGCGCCCTCTTCGTGCCGAATTTCCCTTATGCTCCGTATTTGCCATGGGAGTGTCCCTTACGAGGTGGCGTCGGTGCAGGCGCTATGCCTGAGATCTGTGCGGCACGGACCACTCCCACTGGCCCGGGAGGACAGTTCTTCCGGGGGCTGGCACTGGTACGCCTGAGGGCGAGGTGCCGGCTTGCCCGGACCTTGAGGCTGCCCGCTGACCAGTCAGAGAGCTAGCCCAAGGACTACCGCCGACGTTAACGACTTCATTGGTCATCCTCGCCCGCATCATGGCCTCCTCTGGATGGACAGAGCCGTTCATAGTCAGTACCTCGTTGGCCGCCGCGATCGAAAGCTGTCCCGTGTCATTTAGCCCTGCCTCATAACGGCCGGCCGAGAAGGCGCCTGATCCGGAGCTTAAGTGCTGGCCAGCGCCTGGGGCGCGAGTGGGCGGCACCTGCTTTTTGGGCGGGAACACTCGCATATCCTGGGTTCGGGGAGCGCTCCCATCCGGTCGGACTTCTAATCTGGCGCTGTTGACAGTGTCAACACTTTCGGCTTCGGAGGTTGGGTCCCGCTGAGTGGCGGAGTTTTCTCTGCCGTGGTGAGCGAGCTCACCGAACGCATCGACGCCGAGCCGCTCGACGCCGCCGGCCGGCAGCTCAAGGTCCTCGCGAACGTTGCCGTGGTGACTTGAGGGCAATCAAGAAAAACCTGGCAATATCCCTTTGCGAGAATCCATAGATCCTATAGGGTCTATGATTAGCGGGTGCCGCCGACGATGACGGGCCCTGTCAAAGAACACAAAGGAGTGGGTTGTGGCAACGGAGACCGTTCAATCAAAGCCGCACGAATCGGCTGTTCGCAGGACCATCAAGAATCTGCGCTGGTGGATTCTGGGCTGGGCACTGCTGGCCGGGATCGTGAACTACATGGACCGGAGCGCCATTGCTATCGCGGCTCCGGAAATGATAAAGCAACTCGCGCTCACCAAAACGGACATCGGTTTGCTGGGAACCGTGTTTTCTTGGGTCTATGCCTTTAGCCAGTTGCCGGCGGGCTGGCTGATCGACAAGCTCGGGGCTCGTCGCATGTACTTCGTCGCCATAGCACTGTGGAGCGTTTCGACAGCGTTAATGGCGTTTGGCAGTAGGATGTGGCAATTTGTCACTTTCCGTGCCTTGCTCGGTATTACTGAGGCGCCCAACAGCCCGGCGTCGGCCAAGGTAACCGCGGAATGGTTTCCCCGTGCGGAGCGCGCGCAGGCCACCGCTGTATGGGATAGCGGCTCCAAGTGGGGACCCGCGATCGCCCCGCCCATCCTCACTGCGATCTTGCTTGGCTTCGGCTGGCAGGCCATCTTCGTGTTCCTCGGCGTCATCGGGGTGTTGCTGGCTGTTGGCTTCTTCATGTTCTACCGCTCGCCGGAGGAGCACCGAAGGCTCACCGCGAAGGAGTTCGAGCTCATCCAGCGGGACCGGGCCGATACTGCCGTCTCTGCGGCCAGTGTGTCCTGGTTTGCCTTGTTCAAGCACCGCCAAGTCTGGGGGCTCATGGCAGGATTCTTCTGCGTGATCTGGATTTGGAATATGTTTATTGTCTTCCTGCCCCTGTATCTGCAGCAGGCGCGCGGCGTCAGCATCGCCAACACAGGCTTCCTTGCGGCAGTCCCGTACCTCGTGGCGGCAGTCATGGGCCTGATCGGCGGCTACATCATCACGCGGTACTCACGTCGTCCTGGAACCAGCCCTCTGGCCGCCAAGCGCCATGTCACGGTGGCCGCCTCGATCGCCTCCGGCGTTTTGGTTTGCCTTGTGCCCTTCATCAGCGACCTCACCCTCTCCATGGTGGTGCTGAGTATCGCGATGGGGTGCATTGCCACCATGACGTCTGCTGCCTGGGCCATGCCGGGGGACATCGTTGACACAAAGCAAGTCGCATCCCTGGGCGCCATCATGAACTTCGGCGGCTACTTCGGCGGTGCGTTCTCTCCGCTGATTGCCGGAATGATCGCCGACGCGACCGGCTCGTACACGCCGTCGTTCGTCCTGGGCGGGGTCATTGCGGTCCTGGCGGCGGTCGCCTATATCGGTCTGGTGCGTCGGCCGATCGATGCCGAACGCGCGCCCGAAGTAGTCGGAGCATGAGCCGGCAGGCACCGTTCAAGGTCGCCATCACCGCCGATGCCGTCCGGCCAGACGGCACCTCGATCCATGGCGACCTTGGCCTTGAACGTTTGACGAACGCGGGCATCCAGTGGCACGTACTGCCCAGTTACGAGGATCCGATCCCTCGCGAGCACCTTCAGGGGATGGATGCCGTGCTTTCGCTCGGTCATATCCACTTCGGCGAGGAGACAATGGCGGCGGCACCCAAGCTGAAACTCGTTGCCCGGTTCGGTGCCGGCTACGACACGATCGACCTAGACGCCTGCACCCGGTCCGGGGTCTTGGTGACGAATACGCCGACGGCGGTGCGCAAGCCGCTCGCCGCCGCTGGCCTCACCTTGGTCCTCGTTCTTGCGCACCAGCTGCTCGCCAAGCACCGGCTGACCCGAACGTCCTCTTGGGCGGAACGGGAACGGCACCGCGGCTCTTCTATCGACGGTGCCACGCTCGGTATCGTCGGATTTGGGAGTGTGGGAGCCGAACTGGCCCGAATGGCGGCTCCGCTCGGGCTCAAGCTGCTGGGCAACAACCGCAGCGGCCACCATCCGAAGGCCGACGAGCTCGGAGTGAAACTGGTCGGCCTTGAGGAGCTGTTGAGGGCATCGGACTACGTGGTGCTGTGTGCCGCGCTTACGCCTGAGACCGAGAAGCTTATCGGCCAGCGGGAGCTGGAGCTCATGAAACCCTCGGCCTTTCTGGTCAACATCGGCAGGGGCAGACTGGTGGATACGGACGCGTTGCGCGACGCCCTGCGGCGGGACCGGATCGCCGGGGCAGGGCTGGATGTATTCGAGCCCGAGCCGCTGGCGGCCGACGACGAGCTCCTCCAAATGGAAAACGTCGTGCTCTCGCCGCACTCGCTTTGCTGGACTGCGGATTTCACGCGCGACGTTTCAGCCAGCGCGCTCGAAGCCGTCCTCGACGTCGCTTCTGGCCGCCCGCCGCGCAACCTGCTCAACCCCGACGCATGGCCGACGGCCAACGCAGCCGACGCTTCCGCCAGCAGCGGCGGGGGTATCGGCGGTGCTGTGACGCCCGTCGGGGCCGTGGCCGTCTCCGAAACAGCCAGCCACGTGGTGTATCTCCGCTCACAGGGCCATGATATCGACGTGCCGGTCACAGAACCCCGGCCGGCCGTCTCTAGGTGACGGCACCCTGCCGGTCCAGCACCTCGTCGGGGTGGCCAGGTCCGTGGCCAGGGTCATCCGTCCATCGACGGCAACACACCACGGCCTGGAGACTGATGGTCCTGATGCTTTGGATCAACGGTTTGCAGCGCAGCGCCATCCTGATCGAGAAACATCTGATTCGACGGTAGGTCCGGTGGAGGTGGCCTAGACCTATTCATGGGGCCAGGGGGAGCGGGAAGGACATAACGCTGGCGTACTGGCTGTAGGGCGTTGCGGGAGGCGGTCTTAGGCCACTTGCGAGAGCTGACCGCGGGCGTTTGTCCTGCCAAAGAGGGTGTGGACAGTGTCCCCACTTATGTCTGCTTTATCGGAGGGCTGAGAGGAGTTGAGTCCGATGTCAGTTTGGGTCCCCTCCATGTCGCCTTTCGGATCCACCTCCGCGGGTGCAGGAGACAGTCAGGGGAGCTCTCGCCTGCCGCCCGGTTTCCGCAGCGCTTGGTTAGCTGAGGATTTTGTGGATGGTGGTGCCGTCGCCGTGGGAGATGAGGATTCTGCTTTGGCCGTCGATCCGGACCCAGAAGTATGAGGCGTCTTCGGCAATGTCGTCGATGGTGCCGTGTTCTGGTGCGTAACCCGGTCGTTTGACGAGCACTCTGTCGCCGGTGTTCAGGTGGATCCGGTGGTGATAATCGAGCGGGCGGGTTTGGGGTCCGGGAAATTTGTGTTGGCCGGCTGGGTGGCTGTGTTCACGGTGTTCCTTCCTGTGTTATTGACGCGTTGGTCTCCGGTCCAGATATGTAAAGATGGGGCGGGGCGGGCACTGGTGTGCATGCCCCGCCCCCTTGTTTTGGTACTCCCCGGTCAGTTTTGGGGTTCTACTGCGTGTTTGGGGGCAAGCGGCTCCTGCTCGGCGGAGTCCTCCAACGTGTCAGTTGCGCTCTCTCTTTTCTGTACCCTGCGGGCCCATGCTGATGTGACGATCGGGCAGAGCACCGCGGAGACGACGACCGAGGCTGCCACGAGGACGGTGGCGCGTGCGGCGGCTGGGGCGTAGACGGGGTTGGCGGTGGCGATGATGGCCGGGACAAGGGCGGCGTTGCCGGCTGTGGTTGCTGCGGCGAGGCCGGCAACGCCGTCACCGCCGGTGAGCTTGTCGGCCAATAGCAGCACGGCGCCGCCGACGAAGACCACGAACAGGCCGAGGACGATGCCGAGCAGTCCTGCTTCAACGACTGCGTTGAGGTTGATGGTCAGGCCGAGGGCCAGGCCGAGGAACGGCACCATCGCGGGCACCAGCGGGGCCAGGAGATTACGCATGTTTTTGTCCAAGTTTCCCAGGAGCATGCCCAGTGCCAGCGGGAGGATGGCCCCGACGAGTGCCTGCCAGGGGAAGGCGGACAGGCCGGCGATGCCGAGGGTGACCATGGTCAGGAAGGGGCCTGATTCCAGGGACAGGATGGAGTAGGCGCCCGCGTCGCGTTTGCGGCCGTACTGGCCCATGAGGGAGATGTAGAGACCGCCGTTGGTGTCGTTGAGTGCGGCGACGAGTGCGAGGGTTGAGAGGCCTGCGAGGATTCCTGAGTCGATGGGTGCTTCGCCGAGGAAGCGTCCGGCGATGACGCCGATGAGGATGGCGAAGAGGATCTTGGAGCCGAGCAGCACGCCGCCTTTTTTGAGGATGTAGGGCGTGGATTTCACTTCGAGTGTTGCGCCGAGGCATACGAAGAACACGGCCAGGAGGGGTGCCAGGCCGGTGAAGAATGCGCCGGTGAAGGATCCGAAGAATTTTCCGGCGTCAGGTGCCAGGGTGTGGATGACGGCGCCGATGCCAAGGGGCACCAGCATCATGCCGCCGGGGACTTTGTCCAGGGCTTTCTTGATGGGAATCGACATTGATTTCTCCTGTGAATGGCTGGGGTGTGCTTGGTCCGCGCGTTCGGGGGCGGGTGCGCGGGTGGGGGTGTGTTTAGCCCAGACCCGGGATGAGCAGGACTTTGCAGGCGTCTGCGGTGAGCAGCTCGACGGCATCGTCGATGTCGCTGAGCTTCTTGCGGTGGGTGATGAGCCAGTCCAGTTCCAACTTCCCGGAGTCCAGGAGCAGCAGGCTTTGTTCCCAGGTTTCCCAGAGCCGGCGTCCGAAGATGCCGCGCAGGGTGATGCCCTTTTTGTTGATGTAGGCGGCGATGTCGACTTCTGCGGGGCGGCTGGGGTGTCCGACGGTGATGACGGTCGCTTCGCGGCGGACGGCTTCGAAGAGTGTTGTCAGGGTGCCGGGGGCTCCGGAGCATTCGAAGGCGACGTCGAAGCCGCCGCGGCGGCCGGTCAGTTCGCGGCAGCGGTCGATGATGCCGTCGTCGGGGTGCAGGGCTGTCGCACCGAGTTTCTCGGCTTGGGCCCTTCGGTAGGGGTTGGGGTCGACGGCGATGACATGGCTGGCGCCCATGAGCAGTGCCAGGTTCACGACGACGAGTCCGACGGGGCCGGCGCCGCTGACGAGCACGGACCGGCCTGCGACGGAGTAGTTGGCGCGCTGGATGGCGTGGACGGCGACGCCGGCCGCTTCGAGCAGTGCCCCGGATTCCAGGGACAGGCCGGTGGGGAGCTTGACGCAGATGTCTTGCGGGACGGCTGCGTACTCGGCGAAGACACCGTCGATGTGCATGCCGAGGATGCCGGTGCGTTCGCAGGTGTGTGCGTCGCCGGTGCGGCAGGGGAAGCACTGGCCGCAGGTGAGGTGGCTTTCGAGGGCGACCTGGTCGCCGACCTTGAGCCCGGTGACGCCGGGACCGACTTCGATGATGGTTCCTGCGCCTTCGTGGCCGAGGATGACCGGGAGGTTGAGGTTGAATGCCTGGGCTGAGGGGGTCCATTCGTAGAGTTCGCGGTCGGTGCCGCACAGGGAGGCTGCGCCGACTTCGATGACGACGGAGCCTTCTGTTGCTTTGGGATCGCCGGCGTCGGTGACGTAGGTCACGCCTCGCTCGGCTGCGTTCTTGACTACTGCCCGCATGGGGGCCGCCTTTCGTTGGTTCTGGTGATGCGTGGGAAAACTTGTTTGTGGGTCAGCCGGGGAGTTGGCCGGCGAAGCGGCGCAGGATGTCGGTCGGGCCGACCTGTCCGCCTTTGAGCAGGAGCCTGCACCTGCTGACGGCGGAAGCGCCGTCGGCTTTCAGGATTGGGCCTGCTGTGACGAACTGGTCGGACACCCGGAGTTGGCGTACGCCCATGGCGATGAGTGCATGGCTGGAGGTGTCGCCCCCGCAGACGGCGATGTCACGGGTGAGCCCGGCGTTTGCCATCCTGGCGGCGATGCCACCGATGAGTGTGCCGACGTAGCCGGCGTCGACCGGTTTACCAGCACCGTAGCGGGGGTCCGCCGCTCCGCGGGTGGTGTGGACGACGACGTTCCTGCCTGCCCGGAGGGCAGCGGAGACCTGTTCGTCGAGCGCTGCCACGAGGGTTCTGTCATCACGTTGCAGCAGTTCGGCAGGCACGGGAACTTCCTGCCAGCCATTGGAGACGGCGTCGTTGATTTGTTCCGCTGTGGTGCTGGAGGCTGAAGCGCTGACGGCCAGTACCGGTCCGGCATGGCGCTGCGGCCCGGGGGTACTCAGAGCCTGGTCCGAGATGGAGCGTGCCAGGGCTGCCATGATGCCGCCGGATCCGACGACGATGGATGGGCCGTGGCCGTGTTCTTCCCGGGTGAGGGCTTCTGCGATGGCGTCCATCTGGTGTTCGTCCACGGCGTCGACGACGAAGGCCTGTGCTCCGGGGTCCCGACGGCGGTCGGCCCAGGCGTCCTTGAAGGTGCCGTCCAGGTAGGCAGGCAGGTGGATGGCTCCGGGCACCTGGGTTCCGCCGAGCTGTTCGGCCAGGACCTGGCGCAGGTCCGCCTCGGACATGGGGGTGGACGGGTGCCGCGACATCACCGGGTGGCGGTCCAGCCGGTAGATTTTTCCGGCGTGGGTCGCGTAGTGGTTGCTGAAGGCGGTGTAACGGCCGAAGCCCGGCTGGGCCGGCACCACCGGGATGGGGCCGTGCAGGGGGAACTGCCGATGGAGCAGCTGGATCCCGCGGCCGATGCTTCCCACGGTGGTGGAGCTGTCGAACGTGGAGCAAACTTTGTACAGCAGCACCTCCAGGTTCAGGGCCGCAATCCCGGCAAGGTCGCGGGCTACCAGGTTGTCGAACGCCGTTCCGGACAGGGACCGTGCCGGTCCTGCGAAGCCGATGACGTCGGTGTCGGTGGGCAGGGGCGCGTCCCCGATGACCAGCGCAGCGTCCAGGCCATAGCGGTGGGACTGGGCAAGGACGTCGGCGGCTCCGGTGAGGTCGTCCGCGACGAAACCGAAAGCTGGCATGTCAGGCACCTTTCCCGAACGTTTGGACCGCATGCAACAGGGCGTCATCTCCAGTTTCCGCCTGCCTGGCGGCTGCAGTCTGCAGCGGGACCCTGTCCACGGCGGCTTCCCACGCCTGGCGCAGGCTGCGCACTCCGGCGCCGGGCCCGTCCGGGTGCGCGGCGACCCCGCCGCCGGCCAGCATCATCAGATCGGTGGAACCCACCGCGTCGAACGTGGGGCCGGGAGTGGTGACGTTCTGCCCTGAGGACAACACGGGAACTGGTGTGATGGTCTGTCCGAGAGGTTCGAGCAGGCTGCGGATGTTGGCCGCGACTTCTTCGTCGAGTTCGTAGAACTTGCTGCCCAGTCCGCTGGCGTGCAGGTGGTCGGCCCCGGCAAGGCGGGCCATCTGCTGCCAGACCCGGTAATCCATGCCCAGGGCTTTGGACCGCATGGAGGCGGCGAGGCCCGCGCGGTGGCCATGGATGGGGACCTCGGCGAAGCCGCGGAGCAACGCCAGGGCCGGCATTCCCATCACCGGGATGTTCAGCATCACGCAGCGGCCACCGGCCTCCACCACCAAGTCATGGCGCTTTTGCAGCCCGGCAAGATCACCGGTGATGTTGAAGGCATACATCGTCGAGTGGCCCGTGACCTGCTCGGCGGCACGGATTTCCTCGGTAGCGACCGCGACCCGGCGTTCCAGCGGCAGGTACCCCGGATCAGTCATCAGCTCGTCGTCCTTGATCAGGTCGATGGACGCCATCGCCAGATCCCGGACCACCAGCCTGAATTCCTCTTCGGACAGCCCGACGTTGGGTTTGACGATGGTGCCGACCATAACGCCCTGAACCTCACTGATGAGCTTGCGCGTCCCCTCGATGCCGAAGGCCGGGCCAGGGTGGGCGGCGATGAAGTCCCCGGGCAGCTGAATGTCCTGGAGCCGGCACGCGTAAAGGTCGCCCAGCTCGAAGAGATTGCCCGCGATGGCAGTCTGCAGGGTGGCAAGGTCGGTGCCGACGTTTTCCATCGGGAAATCAACGGTCACCAGTGCGGCACGGACCTTTTCCGGGTTGGCCCGTGACGGCAGGGAAGGCCGGCAGAAGCCGAGCTCCTGGATATCGGCTATCCGGGCGGCGTGCCGTTCCCGGATCCGGGCGGATTCGCCAGGCACCGGCAGGAACGTGCCGCTGGACTGCTCACCCGCCATGATGGTCGCGGCCTTCTCGGGCTCAATCTCAGACTCTAGGTAATAGGTGCAACGCACCGAGCGCGGGTCGCGCATGGACTCTCCAATTCAAGGGGGATTTGAAACTCACGTATCCGACTGTCACCTGCAGGTACTTTCACTTCGCTCACGCGCCAATGCGGGCTCAAGCAGGTGACGCGCACTCCGTATCCATGGCATCTTCTGTGATCCCAAGTCCCGAAGTTGTACGTACCTTTGATACGTACAATAATGGGTGGTGCAGGTCACGTCAAGACCGGTCGATAGCACGCCCAACCCGCTGGGCACGCAGCGGGAGCGCTAAGATTTGCACAGCGGCAAAGGAGTGAGCGTGAGTTTGGAACCAGCAGAAGCAGGATCGGAGCCGGCCGGACGCGGCGGTGGCCTGAACCGGGAAGCCGGAGGCCCCCTTCATGCCCAGATCCGGGACATCCTGCACCGGCAGATCGTGAACCTTGCGCTGCCCCCGGGCTCCTCCCTGCCCACCGAAGAGGAACTGCAAAGGCAATTCGGGGTCTCCCGCAGCGTCGTGCGCCAGGCCTTATCCGGCCTTGCCGACCTCGGCCTGATCCGGCGCCAGAGGGGCCGCGGCAGCGTCGTTGCCGCAACGCCTGTCCTTCGCCGGCATGTTCAGCGCGCCGGCGGCCTCGACGAGCAGGCGGCCGCGCATGGCCAGCGCCTGCGCACCCATGTCCTCAGCGTGGAACATTCCGAGCCGCCCCAGGCAGGCATCGAGGCCCTGAACACCACCAACACCTGGAAAATCGAACGGGTCCGCTACCTCGACGATCTACCCGTCGCCTTCATGCGCACCTGGGTCCCGCGCGACTTCTTCCCGCACTTCACCGCGGAACTGCTCGAAAACGCCTCACTCCTTGGCCTGATGCGCGACCACGGCTACCACCCCGCCGGCGGACCACGCCAGGTACAGGCCGTGTCCTCCGATACTGACCTGGCACGAAGACTGAACATCACCACCCGCGAACCCCTGCTCCTGCTCCAAGGTGTCACCCGGGACGCCCTTGGCCACGGCCTCGAATGGTTCAACGTATGGCACAGCCCCAACACCGTCTTCGACGTCGATGCGCAAGTCACCAGCCAGCCAGGACGCGTCTCCCAAGAACACATCCGCCGCCTGCGCACCCTGACCCAACAACTCGAATCAGAACTGGCCGACCTCGAACGAGGAGCCCACTAACGCGGGGCCCCACGGACGACGCGTCCGGTTTGGTTTGGGTGTAGTTCCGGCCGACATGCGGCAAGCCTGGCGGAAATAGCTGAAGGTTCGTGTCAGCGGGGCAGGAGCAGGCGGATCTGGGTCCCGATGTCCTGCACAATGTTCTCGGTGCGAAGAGCGGGATTTGCATTCACTGCCATGCTGAGAAACATGATCGCCGAGACGATGCGTGCGGTTGTCGCGGCATCATCGGCATTGAGAAGTTCATCGCGGCTCAGGACGGCGGCGATGGCCTCCTCGGTCTGAGCGACGATGGAGAGAGCCTTGCTGTGCTGCGGCTCGGCCGGGTCGCCGAAGACCATTTCCCGCAGATAAGTGCGCCCATTGTCGACCTGGACGCGGTTGCACTCCACGATCGGCCGCACGATGGCCATCACTGCATCTAGTGCATTCGGGATGGTTTCAGCATCGGCCCGGCCCCGTTCGAGAGCTTCCGCGTAGTGGGCATTCTGCACAAGCAGGAGGAGTTCTCCCTTGGTCTTTGCGTATAGGAACAGGGTTCCGGTGCCGATGTCAGCCCTATCGGCGATCTGCTGCGTTGTGACCTCCTCAACTCCGTGTTCCGCGAACAGTGCACTGGCCGCGGCGGTGATGCGGTCAAGCTTCAGCTGCTTGTTCCGCTCACGTCTTCCGAGCGGCTGGGGTACGACGGGCATGAAGGTCTCTCTCGTCTCGAGTTAACTGACTGGGCTCAGTTAGGAGTGTAGACCTCCAAGAGCGGCATTTTCTGGTCAGTTGGCGAGGAATTCGACGGCGGTCGGTGCGAACTTGGCGTGGTGCTGGAAGATGCCGCCGTGGCCGGAGTCGGGGTAGATGATCAGCTCGGATCCTTGGATGCGCCGGTGCAGGTCTTCGGAGAGGACGGATGGCACCATGCGGTCGTTGTCGCCGTTGGCGATGAGGGTGGGGTGCGTGAGTGTGGACAGGTCTGACGGGGCGGAGCGGCCGAAGGCCTGGATTGCCTTCAACTGCGTTTGGAATGCGTGGGTGCTGATCGGCTTGTCACGGTCGGCGCTGCGCTCCTGGAGGCGCTTGATGAACGCTTTCGCTGCGGGTTTGCCGGTGGTGTTGCGGTTGAAGAACAGGAACTCCTTGGGATCGGACCTTGTCAGGATTGCGCGGACGATGTCCCAGTAGGTGGTGCCGACGACTTTGTCGATATCCTTGCCGCCGCGCGGGCCGGTTCCGGTGAGCACGAGCCTGCGGACAAGGTCGGGATGTTTGAGGGCCAGGTCCTGGGCGATCATGCCCCCCAATGAGAAGGAGAAGACATCGATTTTGTCGAACCCGAGGGCCTTGATGAAGGTGTAGGAGTCGTCGGCCATTGCCTCGATGTTGCGGGGAACTTGCCCGGTGGAAGCGCCGACACCCGGCTGGTCGAAGGTGATGACGTGGCGGTTCTTCGCGATGGGGTCGATGATCCGGGGATCCCAGTTATCCAATGTGGCGGCTAGGTGCACGAAGAACATGACGGGGATGCCGCCCTTCGGCCCCAGTTCCCGGTAGGCGTAGGTGACACCTTCGGCTGTGATGGCTTTGGTAGGTGCTATCGCGTACGAGGTAACGACAGAGTCGTGCGGGGTGCCGGTGTTGTCCATGACGGTTGTTCTCCTGCGTGGTTTGTGAAGTGGAAAAGGTGGCGGTTCAGTTGCTCAGGGCGACCACTGCTTCGCCGCGGATGCCGCCCTCGGCCAGGTACTGCAGCGCCTCTGGGGTCTGGTCGAAGCTGAAGACCTTCCCTACGATGGGGCGGAGCACGCCGTCGTCGACCAGCGATGCGATCTGGCGCAGTTGGTCGCCGTTGGCGCGCATGAAGAGGAACTCATAGCTGACGCCGAGCTTCCTGGCATGCCGGCGAATCTTAGTGCTGAGTACAGTGATTGCGAGGCGCAGCGCAGGATTCAGCCCGGCTTCGCGGGCGAACGCCGGATCCGGCGGTCCGGAGATACCGATGGCCTTGCCACCGGGTTTGAGGATGCGCAGTGACTTCTCAAGGTTCTCCCCGCCGAGGCTGTCGAGCACGAGGTCGTAGCCGCTGAGGAGTTGCTCGAAGTCCTGGGTGCGGTAGTCGATCACGATGTCGGCTCCGAGGTCGCGCACGAAGCCGGCGTTGGAGCCGCTCGCGGTGGTTGCAACGGTCGCGCCGAGGTGCTTGGCGAGCTGGACGGCGATAGAGCCGACCCCACCGGCTCCCGCATGAATGAGAACCTTCTGTCCGGGACGCACGTTGCCGTGCTCAACGAGGGCCTGCCATGCGGTCAGCGCCACGAGCGGCAGCGAGCCGGCCTCCTCCATGCTGGCCGATGCAGGCTTCAACGCAAGGTCATCCTCGGCGACGGCGATGCGCTCGGCGAACGTGCCGATGCGGTCCTTATCGGGGCGGCCGTAAACCTCATCACCGGGCTTGAACCCGCGCACCTTAGACCCGACCTGCAGGACGGTGCCGGCCACGTCATTGCCGAGGATCAGCTGGAGCTTGTAGGGGAGGATTTGCTTGAACTCGCCCAGCCGGATCTTCTCGTCCAACTGGTTCAGGCCTGCCGCTTGAACCTGCACGAGCACGTCCCGTTCGCCGACGGTCGGCTCAGCAACCTCCGCTTCGAGCAGCGGCTCCTTGTACTTGGTGACGACGAACGCTCGCATGCCGTGATGCTCCTTCTGGGGGTTTTGGTTGGTAGCTGGTGCCATTGATGCAGCGATATCTCGGCGCGTCGCTCTCCGCGCCGGGCACTCTTGTCAGTACCGGCATGTTTTGGACCGGCCCTCAAGAGGGTGACCACAATCAATTATGACTGCACTCATATATTTGTCAAGGCCGGGCCTAGTTGATTGCGAGCAGGGGAGTGCGGCGAACAGTGGCGAACTAACTTGAGAAAGGACAGGCAGGGCACGGCTCGCCGAGTTTAGTTGAAACTTCAAGTATTCTGGTAACGGTGTATGTTCGCTCTCGAACTATTGGCTGCTTGCGTCCTGTAACCTGCGGGCGGGTTGGTATCGCGAGATTCACAGGATTCATAAGATTCATCGACATTCACAGGAGCAGGTGTGGGGAACCCATTTCGGCCGACGGCTGGGGCGACGCCGCCGGATCTTGTCGGGCGCGCCGGGGCTTCTGACTATCTTTATCGGGGCGAGGGGGATCGGCAAGACCGTCATGCTCGGTGCCGCTGAGGACCTGGCTGTGGCCGGTGGCTGGGCGGTGGTGTCCGAGACCGCGACCGGCGGATTCCTGGGCCGTATTGGGGAGGCGATGCGCAGGCTGCCGAACGAACTGGGGGATGGGCCGACGGGCCGGCGGGTGACGGGGGTGTCGGTGGCCGGGTTCTCGGTCACGACCCAGCTTGCGCCGGAGGAGCAGGTCGATTGGCGGGTGCGGGGAGCGGTGCTTTTGCGTTTGCTTGCGGAGCGGGGGACGGGGTTGGTCATCACGGTGGATGAGATCCATGCGGCGGACCGGGTGGAGTTGTCCCAGCTTGCCGCGGATGTCCGGCATTTCGTTCGCGTGGGCCTGCCGATCGGGCTGATTTTCGCGGGTTTACTTGCGGCTGTTTCCGGTTTGCTGAACGAAGGAGTGGCCACGTTCCTCCGGGGCGCTGACCGGATCGATCTGCATGTGGCCTCGATCGCGGAGGTTGAGCGTTCCTTCGCCGAATCGTTCGCCGCGGCGGGCGTGGCTCTGGACGGTGAGCTGGCCAGGGTCGCGGCGGAGGGCACGGTCGGTTATCCGTTTCTGATCCAGTTGATCGGCTATTACCTTTGGCAGGAAGCCGAAAAGACCCCGGGCGGTCTGGATGCCGCCGCTGTCAGCCGGGCGGTGACGGCGGGCCGGCGTCGGAACGAGCGGGTGGTCATTGAAGCGGCGCTGTCGACGACGTCCGGGCGGGACCTGATTTCCTGCAGGCCATGGCCGAAGATCCCGGACCGTCGTCGACCACCGATATTGGCAGGCGCACCGGGATGCAGCCAACGATCGGCACGAGGGCGTTGCCCTGAAAGATGCTCTCGGCTGTAGCTGCACCAGTACCCGGTACAGGGCGGAATCGAATAGAGGAGACCGTACCCCGTGAACCCCTTGGGCCAGGGCAGCCGTCCTGACCGCGGCACGGACTGGATCCTCGGTTCACCCCCCGAGCAGCATCGCCGGTGCGCAGGCCCACGCGGCAAACAGACCCTTGTCCGTCGAAGTCCTCACCCGGGCGAGTGGTCTGTACTCGTTAATGCTGTGGCCGCTCGAGTAATTCCTGCCCGCTCATTCTGCGCGCAAGCAGAATGAGCGGGCACCGACGGATTTGCCCCGTTCATGGCAAGGCCTGGGTGCGGCGTGGCTTCAGCAGTAGAGGGTTGGTGTTGGTATCCCGGACACTCAAGTTCAGCCGCATCGGCCCCGGCGCCACGACAGGCCTCGGAAACGCCGCTAGAGACCCGCCTGGCTCACCCCGTACTCCGCCTGCTCGGGGGTAAAGCCGTCGAAGACCAGCTGGTCCGCCAGCCCGGAATGGGAGAAGGAGGTGAATCCCAGGTAGTCCTTGGCTTTCTTGGCTGCCTGCTGGTTCCAGTCGACTTTCACACGGTCCACAGCCCATGTTGCATCCTCCGCTGAATACTTCTCGAACTCCAGTTGGCCGATCAGTCCGGTACGCGAAAAGGCGCTGAAACCAAGGTAATCAGCAGCCTTCCGCAGAGCGTTCTGCTGACTGACCGTCCCAGCTGCCGCCTTGGCAGCCGCCTCGGCCTGAGCCTTGGCGGCAGCGTCGGCATCGGCCTTCGCCTTCGCAGCGGCGTCGGCGTCAGCTTTCGCTTTGGCGGCGGCGTCAGCATCAGCTTTCGCTTTGGCGGCAGCGTCGGCATCAGCCTTCGCCTTTGCGGCAGCCTCAGCCGAGGCCTTAGCTGAAGCCTCAGCCGAAGCCTTAGCAGAAGCAGCGACCTCAGCCGCTGTAGCTGCGGAGGGGGTGACTGTAGACGTATTCGGTGCGGAGGTGGTCGTGGCAGACGTTTGAACGGCGCCCGCTCGAGTGGCATTCAGGATGATGCTGAGGAGGATGAAGGCGGTGGTGACGATCATCGCCACTTTCTTGTGCCTGTCATAACCGTCCAACGGACGGCCCTGCTTGTCGCGGGTTTTGTTCGCCAGCAGGAGTATCAGGTCGACGAGAGCCCAGATGCCCAGACCGCCGAAGGTGATCAGCTTGAGGATGCCGGTTCCCGCCTTGCCTAGATAGAAGCGGTCCGCGCCGAAAACGCCGAGGAGGAGGGAAAGCAACCATGCCGCGAGGAACGACTTATTGGTCTGCTGCCCCTGTCCGTATTCGGGGGCGGGGGGATAAGGGGCGAGGTTGGGGTTTTGGCTCATGAGAGTCCTTTCATAGGACACCTGACCGACGTGCGATGCGAAGCGTTCGGAGTGGTGCGGCGGTGATGGACGCTCGCTGGGGTAGGCACTGCGGGATCACCACAAAGGCGTGGGTGATGCTCGTACAGGCTGGAGATAACATGATCGCTTCCCCCAAATAGCGTCACGGGTTTAAGTACCCGTAGACGGATGCTACACCGTATCCACGAAATGGAAATCAATCACACAGAAAACTCTTCGTGGGTGCTCGCGACAATGCTCGCTCTGGCTAATTGCCGCACAGGCTCCGTCGGTTGAGGCAGATTCCGGGCGACCGTCCGAGAGCCTCCAGCGGCAACGTTTCCGGATTCACGGCCGCTTACATTCCACTTTTACACGCTGCACACTGGGCTGAGTCAGGTGCCGCTGACTGCCCGCCATAGCCCTTGGATCAATTGAGTTTTCGATTAGGCGAGTTTCCCTTTTGGCGTCGCCGGATTGTTTAGGATCGTCCAAGTCGGCAGCGATAGAGACGCGCAGCTCGGGCATCTCAGGAACTATCGGCGATGGGAGATTTTCCTTGGGCTTGGGAATGCCATTGTGGAGAGCCTAGTTGGGCAGTTGTTAGTAGCTGGCGTCGCTGGTGCCCGAGGGCGGTCGCCGTTTCCTGATGCCGGTTTGGCTCCGGCGCCATTCCTGCCGCTCACACGGCTGCCGGGGAAAATTTCTTGCGTTAAGAGCTAGCCAAACGTCCCGGGCGACCGATAGTCAGACATGACGCATTACCTCGTGATCGAACCAGGCCCTAATCCGATTGTGGGCCGGAGTTGTCAGTGGGCGTGTTGAGTCTTCCCGACCCGCTTCCGGACGGGATTTATTAACAGGAGAATCAATGAAACACCGCAGCGGCCGCTACGCAGCCTTCTGGTTGATGCTGCTCCTGGGCGCAATGGCTCGGCTGTCGTCCAGAACAAGTTCAACAAGGCCATTGCGACGATTCCGGAAGAGGTGCCAGTCTGAGTCTGAATTGCGCTGTAGAAAGCTCCGAGTCGCCTGGACGTTCAGAAAGTCGCCGGGGACAATAGGTCCGAGGCTGCGGTGGCCTGATCGAGCTAGCCGGAATACGCTGATGTGAAATGCATCGTCCAACAGCGGCTTTTACCTGCCGTCGCCGCGGCGACTCATTCTTGGCAAGGCAACGCCGACAGGGGGCCTGCATCTCTTTCGGCGAATTCATGGTCCGGTGGCTTCCGCGAAGGGCTAGTCCACCGGTGAATGTAGTTCTCCTCCGGGATTCAGCAGGTTCTTGGATCGAGAGTTCATTCGCCGACGGTTTCGTAATGTCGGGTGGGAAGCGAGCCTAGGCCGTTTTCGCGAAGAAGGTGCAAAAATGTCTTTGCATCGACTTCTGATGTGCGCACTACAAATCACTCATCACGTAAATAGGGGAATCAGCTTGAAAGAATATGTCCTGGCACTGGGAATTTCTGGATTGGCCCTCGCACTCGCCGCCTGTGGCGGAAGTCCACAGGCGGCTCCGACGGTGACCACCACCCAAACGGTCACTGCCACTCAGACCGTCACGGCTCCCGCGCCGACGGTCACGGTCATGGTCACCCAAACCGTGGCGCCTGTTGCTGCACCTGTAGCTCCTGCGGTGGCCACGGCGGTCTTGCCTGCCGATGCTGCTGGGCAAAATGCACAGGCTCTGAGCGATGAACTTGAAGCGCTTGGATATAAGCATGTTGTCTGGAATTCAGACACGGGCAAGTCCGTGTTCCTGTTGTCAAACTGGACGGTGACGAGTTTGGAGAAGGCTGGAGAAAGCGTCCCAGTGTCCAAGACTGTTGTCGTTCATGTAACGAAGCCGGGGCAGTGACGATGTTCGCGCCAGTCGCGGGTGCGCGAATTGAACCGATCGGCGTTTCCGATTCCTGCGGCCGAAGTTTAGTGACAACGCTGTAAGGATCGTAGGAATTGTGCTGGGCAGATGACTGTTCCTCCTTCATGAAATAACATCGCGCACGGTCCGCGGCCTTGCTGTGACACGTCGGATTCGACCGTGCTTACCGTCCGGGGCGCCATGGAACGGATCGGCGACACGATCGAGGGATCGGTCGGGCTCTGGCAAGATAATCCCGCCGCAAGGGTGTGTGCGCCTCCCGCGGATATAACTCTTCAGTTGTAGAACCTGTGGGTTGTATTATGGCTTGGTATGGATTGTTGACGTGGAGCTGGTGGAGGCATGGCTGCTTGGGCTCGACCGGGACTCGTACGAGCAGATGGTCGCTGCGTTGGAGCTTCTTGCTGAGCGTAGTCCGCAGCTTGGCAGGCCGCTTGTCGACACGGTGATTCGTTCGCGCCACAGGAACATGAAGGAACTGCGGCCCGGGATCCAGCGGGCGGTCGGAGTTGCGGATCTTGTTCGCCTTTGACCCGGAGCGGCTTGCGATTTTGCTTGTTGCAGGGGACAAGGCAGGTAACTGGAGCAAGTGGTACAAAACGTCCCGATTGCGGATGAGTTGTTCGATGATCATCTGGGGATTCTGAAAGGAGGATCGTAATGGCAAAGACTATCGAAGAGATGCTGGCCAAGCGGCCTGTTGACCGACTTGCTGTGGATGCCCGTAAAAAGCACCTGCTCGATGAGGTCCGGGCGTACCGGCTTCGGGAGCTCCGCGAGGCCTCGGAACTGACGCAGGTTGAGTTGGCTGCGCGTCTGCACGTCAGCCAGAACAGGGTCTCTCGCATTGAGCACGGCGACATTGACCGTGCCCAGGTTGACACGCTGCGGAAATATGTTGAAGCGGTCGGTGGTCGGCTTCGTGTCGAGGTGGAACTCGGCGACGAACGGATCCAGATCGCCTGACCCGGCAGCCCGTTCCGGTTCGTTTGAACAACTTGGTCGTGTTCGCGAGCGGGTTCAAAAAGTGGGAAAGAAGGGTGTGTTGACAGTGTCAGCACTTTTCGCTTCGGACCGGGTCGTCGGCCGGACTGGCCCGTACTCGGCATGATTTCTGGACTTCCCCGTGTTTTCAAGGCCCCGAATGCGGTTCGAGTCCCACCTCGGGCACAGCATTCCCCTCGTCAGAGGGGTATTTGCTCTAATGTGTGAACACTGACCCTCTGCGGGTCCCTCTGCCTGGCCGCGGTCCGTGCCTGGTGCCGCGGTGGCCTGTTCGGTTGTGTGGGTGGCGGGGTCAGGGTCCTGGCTGGTGGGCCTTCCGCCCGCTGGCATCTAGGGTATGTGCCGTCCGCTCGGGCTGTTCCGGTGGCAGGGCGTTGGCCCTCACTCATTCATGGAGCTCGCCCAGGCCCCCGGCAAGGCCATGAACGGCGCTCTCCCGATACGCTTTCCGTGACAGTGGGGGCAGGCTACAGCCTCATGACCGGCATCCTCGAAGTTTCCTGCGCTGCGGGCACCTGCTGCTCAGTTCGCTGGCCGCCTCTGCGCTGATCTACGTCATCTTCGGCCTGGCATTTAGTTAGGCCTTCCTGGCGATCATCGTTGGCGCGCTCCTCGGCGGCGTCGTCACCTCATCGAACGTCGCTGGCTTCCACGCGACCGCTCCGTCCCTTCCGGCCACGCTCCGCGGCACAGGTGTCGGTCGGACGGCAGGAATCGGCTGGCTGGTTCCAATCATTTCGCCCATCGTCGTCGGATACCTGCTGGCCGCGCCCTTCACGCAGTACGGCAAAGGGAGGGTCAGCGGCGCTTTACCAGCCCTTGGCCCTCCCGCTGCTGGCAGCCCGGATGCCTATCTTGGACTGGGCGACGCAAGCGGCGCCTGTTGAAAATTGTCCCGACAACCGGCATCTACTACGTAGGAGTATCTACCGCCGCAGAGTATCCGAGGGAAGCTCACCGAAGCGGGCTGCATAATCGGCAGCGAATCGACCAAGGTGGGAGAAGCCCCAGGTGGACGCAACTTCCGCCACCGTAGTTGTTTCTTGCGTGCCAGCCACTAGCTCCCGTTGCGCGCGCAGGAGACGGATCTCCCGCAAATAGGCAAGTGGGGACATCTCAAACGTATTTTTGAATCCCGTTTGCAGCGAACGCACTCCAACCCCGCAGGCCGCCGCGAGGTCGGCCACCGTCAGGGGCTTCTCCGGTGAGGACTCCATGATCTCCACTGCCTTCCTTACGGCCGCCGGCGCTGCATCCGGGCTAAGGGCCTCCAAGTCAGGTCTGTACTGGTGGTCGCTGGACAGCAACAGTCCGGTCATGACATTGTCGGCGATCGATGTCAGCATCATCGGGTTTCGTACCAATGAATTCGGATTTCCCAACTGGCGGATCAGGATTTCCACGAACGACCACCATTCCCTCGCCCATGGATCGTTGAGATCAAGCGAAGGTTCGAAGGCGATGGCCTTGGTGACCGGTTTTCCGATGAGAGATCCCAGATGAGCTTCCAGGACCCCTCGCGGAAATTTTATGGCCAGCATGCGGCATTGACTGTCCCAACCTTCTATCACTGTGGGTTGGTCTCGGCGGTATAAAGCAGCCCGCTGTGGCGTAGCGATGATCTGATTTTTCCCGGTCGATGTACGGAGTTGACCTTCCAACGGGACGTTAAGGTGATAGGCAACATCGAGTGCCTGCGTTTCCACGCGCACGTTCGTGCTGTATTCAATAGTCCCTACGGTCAGGGGTCCGGCGTCGAAGGCGTCAACGCGCATCCTGAAATCGGCTGAAAGGTCAGCAACTCTAAGTCGGTGGGGGTAGTAAAGGTCAGTGCCAATCGAACGGGCTTCATCCACGTCCGCGCTTCGCAGGTGACGGGGTTCAGACCCCCGGGTTGCGTTGCCAGGGGCGGGCCGAACAACATGGTTGCTCATCGTCCCATTGGAACAGACCTGCGGACTAACTGCAAGGAAACCTGATAATCCTCCGGTTTCCGCGTACCCGCCTGCCACCCTGCGCTTTCCGGATATCACCACTCGTTTCGCGGCTTTTCCGCCTCGTGTGACCTGCCTAACATCAGTTGGTACACCGCAGGACGCGGTATCAGGAAAGGACAATGATGTCAGTCGACAGCACTCAGTCAATGAAGTTGGATTCTCCGCATCCAGTTGCAGGAGTCTGCCCCGTAACTGGGTTCGGGGGGCCTGCCTCCGCCTTGACGTCTCCGACGGGGTGTCCGGTCACCGAAGGAGCAGCGGAGTTCGATCCCTTCCGTGGCGCATACCAGGCCGACCCTGCAGTCGCTCTCGCCGAGGCGCGGCGCAACGAGCCTGTTTTTTACAGCCCCGTTCTGGACTACTGGGTAGTCACCCGGTACAACGACGTCAAGGAGATTTTCAAGAACCCGGATCTGTTCTCGGCGGCAATCACTCTTGAGCAGGTCACTCCAATTTCCGATGAAGCCCTCGACATCCTGGATGCCAGCGATTTCGCGCCGGGCCCAACCATCGTCAACGAGGACGAACCTATCCACGGTGAGCGGCGCCGCGCCCTCTTCCAACCTTTCGAGCAGGACTCAGTGGCTCTGCTGGAGCCGCGCATCCGCGAAGTCATCAACACCTACATCGACAAATTCGCAGCACGCGGAAAAGCTGACCTTGTCGATGACCTCTTTTACGAGGTGCCCTGCATCGTCGCCCTCATCTTCCTCGGAGTCCCGGACGAAGACATCGAAACCTGCCGTCAATTCGGAATGCAACAGACGCTTTTCACCTGGGGCCGTCCTGAGGTGAGCGAGCAGGTCCGCGTAGCTGAAGGCATGGCCGCCTTTTGGACCTTCGCCGGCGAACTCGTCGAGCGTTTGAAGAAAACTCCGGACGCACCCGGATGGATTCCCCACGCAATCCGCGTCCAGGCAGAGCATCCTGGCCTGATCACGGACAACTACCTTCAAAACATCATGATGAGCGGCATTCTTGCTGCCCATGAGACGACGACCAACGCATCAGGCAACGCCCTGCGGACGCTGCTGGAAAACCGCGAAGCGTGGGAAGCCATCGTTGAGGATCCTGATCTCATTCCGAAGGCAGTCGAGGAATGCCTCCGCTTCAGCGGCTCCGTTGTCGCATGGCGTCGAATGACCACCGAGGACGCCGTTGTTGGCGGCGTCGAGATCCCTGCCGGCTCCCGCCTGCTGATCGTCATGGCTTCAGCAAACCGGGACGAAAGCATCTTCCCCGAGCCTGATGTCTTTGATATCAACCGGGCCAATGCCCGCAGGCACCTAACGTTCGGCCTCGGAATCCATACCTGCATGGGAGCTTCCCTTGCCCGTCTGGAGATGAAGGTCTTCCTCACCGAACTCACCCGACGCCTCCCCGGGCTAAGACTCAAACAGGGGCAGGACTTCACGTACCTACCCAACACTTCCTTCCGCGGGCCGGAACACGTCCTCGTGGAATGGGATCCTGCAACCAACCCGCTTCCCTCTGACCAGCCATAGCGCCGGCACCGGACCTCGAGAAAGAAATCACCATGGCCTACCGCATCAGCATCGGATACAAACAGCCGACTGACCCCGAAGCGTTCGACAGCTACTACTACGAGAAGCATCTTCCGCTTGCATCGCAGATTCCAGGCGTAACCCGGTTCGCAGCAGGAAAAACGGAAACCTTCGACGGAACCACTCCGGACAACTACCTGATTGCCGAGATTTCCTTTGAATCCAAGGAACAGGCCCTGGCCGCCCTGGCCTCGCCGGAAGGTCAAGCAGCCACAGCTGACCTGGGCAACTTCGCAACCGGGGGCGCCGCACTTCACTTCAGCAATGAAGACATCATCGCCCCCTGACTGAACTCCCTTACGGGTCACGCCGACGGCCCCGACGCACCCAGCTAAACCAACCCACTCAAAGACCCACCCTCGATGGAGAGGATCCAAAATGCCCGGATACACCAATACGACAGATCTGCACAAATACGTAGGCGGCATCTTCGAAACCGCCTATGCCGACCCCGAACTCGGCCCGAACCTCGCAGCCACCGGAGCGGTGCTGCTGGTGGCCTGCCATGACCCGGAGAGCGAAGTGGTCCTGGACCTGCCCGCCCGAAAGGTCTACCCCAGCGTCAGCGAAGCACCTACAGCCCCCAATGCCACTCTGCGGATGTCCACAGACACGGCCAACCGGTTCTGGCAGGGAAAGGTCAACATGACAATCGCCATGGCAAAAGGCGACGTAAAAGCCGAAGGCTCAGTCATCAAGGTCTTGAAGCTGGTTCCCAGCACCAAGCACCTCTTCCCGCTGTACATCCAGAGCCTCAAGGACGATGGGCGCGAAGAGCTCATCGCCTGAAACCTGCCCATTGCATCGCCTGAAAGGACAGACCATGCCAACAATCCATTACATTAGCGCTGACGGAGACAAGACCTCGGTGGATGTCCTTCCGGGCAAGCGGGTCATGCAGACCGCGCAGGCCTCCGGCGTGGACGGCATCGTAGGGGAGTGCGGCGGGCAGGCAATGTGCGCAACTTGCCACGTGTACGTCGGGGCGCCCTGGCAGGACGCCCTCCAGCCCCTCAGTGACGCTGAGGATGTCATGCTCGAGGACACTGTCTGTGAACGGACAGACGAATCCAGGCTCAGTTGCCAAATTGTGGTGACCGAGGAACTCGACGGCATCACCATCAGGCTGCCGAAGGCCCAGATATGACCGGCACAGCTGGCGTCGTCATTGTCGGCGCCGGCCAGGCCGGATGTGAAACAGCGGTGACGCTGCGTGCGAAAGGCTTCGCCGGGCCGATTACGGTCATCGGAGACGAACACGGAGTCCCCTACCAGCGTCCTCCGCTGTCCAAAGCCTTCCTGGCTGCCGGCTACGACGATGACAGCATCATCCTGAGGCCTGCAGAGTTCTACGAATCACGTGGAATCACGCTGCTTTCCGGACACCTGGCAACGGCAATCGATCGTTCCAGACGGCATCTCGAACTTGAAGGCCGGAGCCCTTTGGCTTATGACACTCTTGTCCTTGCCACCGGTGCTCGGAATCGACGCCTGAGCATCCCGGGGGCCCATGCGCAGGGTGTTCACTATCTGCGGACCCTCACCGAAGCGCAGAAGCTCCAGGAAAAGCTCAAGTCTGCCGATGGCCGGCAAGTGGTGATTATCGGCGGCGGTTTTATTGGGCTCGAAGTAGCCGCCGCGGCACGGAAGCACGGCGCTGACGTAACGGTTCTGATGAGTCGTGACAGGCCTATGGCCAGGTCAGTTTCGCTACCGGTCGCCCGCTACTTTGAACAGCAACATCGGCGTCATGGCGTACGCCTCGTTGCCAACTCCGCTGTACGGTCCATCAGTGCTCCTTCCGGACAGGTGGACGGTGTAGTGACGGCCGACGGGAAACGCTATTCAGCCGGCATCATTGTGGTCGGTATCGGGGTTGATCCGAATGTGGAACTGGCGGTGTCTGCTGGTCTGGCAATAAACGGGGGGGTCGTCGTGGACTCCACGCTGCGGACCAGTGACTCCCGCATCTTCGCTATCGGAGATTGTGCTGCCTTCCCGACACAGTCAGGGCTGCGGCGGATTGAGTCCATTCAGACATGTGTGGAGCATGCGCGGGCGGTGGCTGCTGCCATCGTTGGTGCCGGCTGTGACTATGACAAGGTGCCGTGGTTCTGGACGGACCAGTTCGACAGCAAACTGCAAATGGCCGGGCTGATTGAGGGCTACGACAGCACTGTCGTGCGGGGGGACCCGCTTTCCGGCTCTTTCTCAGTTCTCTGCTTCGCCGATGGCGAGCTCATTGCCGTGGAGTCGGTGAATCGGCCCCGCGACCACATGGCCGCACGCAAACTGCTTGCCGCGCGAATACCTGTGAGCATTCTGGAGGCCGCCGACGAAGGCATTGAGCTCAAAGACCTGATCCGAGTTGTCGCGGTAGTCTAGTCGTTGCCCTTCATGGATGCGTGGAACTGCTCGGCTAGCCGCCCGGCTGGGAACTGAGCCGGTCCGGCAAAGTGCTGCGGCGTTGCTTTCATCGAAAGCCACGCCGCAGCCCGTCTCAGTCAGCCTCGATCCGGATGACTCTTTTGGGCCTAGTGGGGATGGCTGCCGCTTAGGCCTACTCTGCATCTGCGGAGCATGTTGGTGAACTGAACCACTTCCTGCTCGCCGAAGTCGGCGAGCATTGCCTGCTCGACCTCCGCAACGTCGGCGCGCAGACTATCGACGGCGTTCTGCCCCTGATCGCTAAGAAAAATCAAGTACTGCCTCTTGCTACGCGGATCCGCCTCCTTGCGGACCAGGCCACGGCTCTCTAGGAATGTGGTCATTTGGGCCATGGTCTGCGCTCTTACGAAGGAATTTCGCGCCAGTTCGGCCGACGTCATCCCCGGATGTCTCTCAAGGACGGTCAACGCCGTGTACTGCAGGGCCGTCAAGCCCATTCCTGAGACAGTCTCGTCCAGCCGATGTCGAACCGCCAGCTCGACCTGCTTAATCAAATACAGAACTGTGACATCAGCGGTTTTCAATGAAGCCGGCATCCCGTCTCGCGCACTCATGCGATTCATTATTGGCCAGATCGTCAGGTTTCTTGAACCCGGTGACTTTGCCCTGCTATGTAACTGGTGCAAACCAGCCCTGAGGGTATATCAAACGAGAAGCGTGGCACTGAGCTTGTTAGATGATCAGTAAACCTGATATTCTTGTTACATCTTATGGTAATCGGTGAGACCGCTCATGTGATGACGCAGGCCATGCTGGCGGCTCGAGGGCAGGAGGGCTGTCATCCTCATCAAACAAGACGGGCAGCGAGAGAAGTCTCCTCTTCGTCTTATGACAGACCGCCCCCAGAGGGTTACCCTGGCGGCCCGAGTTCTGTTCTGCACTCCGCCATCCTTGTCCTGCTGTCAGCCTCATCGCGTGGTGATGTAGATGCCAGAATCAGAATTATCTTCTGGCGATGGGCGAGCTGAGGAGTCATTTGTGCAGTACGTCGTTCGTAGCAGCACTCCGGAAGAAGCTTCGGAAATCGGCGGACGGGTTTACTATCCTCACCAACTGAGCGTGGGGCACTCAGCCGCCGGTTTTCAGATGCGCCTCAAAGCCGCTGAGATGGCTGGTGTCACTATTGGCCTCCTCGAGTATGGAACGCCGGTACGGATTGCCACCGGTGAGCTGACAAGCGCGTACCAGGTCAATTTCCCAGTGTTTGGCCGTCTCCGGTTCTCGTCGGGAAAAACCGTCGTTCTGGGCACTCCCGCTACGGCAAGTATTCATGGACCACTGAAAAGCACGGGCATTCAGGGGTGGTCCGAGCCGGCCCAAATGCTGGCGTTGAAAATTCCAACAGCACTGATGTACCGGGAGTTGGAGTCACTGCTGGGACGAACGGCGGCAGGACCTCTTGACTTTGACGGTTCATTTGACCTGACTTCTCAACGGGGGAAGGAGTGGCGCTCTGCGGTGGATCTGCTCATCGGAAGCCTACGCAACCCCGATTCGCTCCTGTCGACCCCTTTGATGGCCGAAGCTGCCGTGCAATATACCGTACGGGGGCTGTTGCTTGCCGCCCCGAACAACTACAGCGAAGAGCTCGCCAATAACGGAGAAGCTGTAGGGTCAGCGGCTGTCCGCCGCGCCGTTGACTTCATCGAATCCCATGCCCACCTGCCGATAACCCTCGAATCTGTCGCCGCCGACGCTTTCGTGAGCCCGCGGGCACTTCAACTGGGGTTCCGCAAATACTTTGACACGACCCCCATGGAATTCCTGCGCGGCGTCCGCATGAAGCGGGTGCGGACAGAGTTGCTCGCAGCGAACATATCCACACGTGTAAGCGAAGTTGCTGCGGGGTGGGGCTTCCCGCACGCCGGCCGCTTCGCTATCCAATATGCGAAGACCTTCGGTGAGTCCCCGTCACAAACCCTCAAGAAATCGGGCGCATTATCCCGGCAGTGACCAGCGTCTATCCACTAGGCGCACCAGGCCCTTGTGGCGGGCAACTTCGTCAAGAATCATGATCCGCATCACACAGGCACCTACGGCCGATGGGGCCGGGGTCTGCTGCTTCTCAGAACAAGGGAGTTCAAGTCATGAGCCGCATTCTGCCGCCAGACGTAACCGAATCCGAATTCAACACCGCCCTGGATAAGTTCCGCGCGGTCCTGGGCGCCGAGCATGTCCTCGCCACTGAGGAGGAACTGGCACCGTACCGGGACCCGTTCCCGACAAATAATGACGAGCGCTTCATCCCCGGCGCGGTTGTGTTCCCCTCCACCCCTGAAGAGATCCAGGAACTCGTCCGCATCGCCAACGAGTACAAGATCCCGCTCTCACCCGTCTCCACGGGCAAGAACCTCGGCTACGGCGGTGCGGCACCGCGCCTCTCCGGCGCAGTAGTCGTCGCCACCGGGCGGCGCATGAACAAGATCATTGAAGTCAACGAAAAGTACGCCTACGCCCTGATCGAACCGGGCGTCACTTACTTTGACCTCTACAACCACATTCAGGAAAAGGGCTACAAGCTCTGGGTTGACGTTCCCGATCTCGGCTGGGGCTCAGTCGTCGGAAATGCGCTCGACCGCGGCGTTGGCTACACCCCCTACGGCGACCACATCATGTGGCAGACAGGCCTGGAAGTTGTCCTGCCCGACGGCGACCTGCTGCGCACCGGCATGGGAGCCATCGAAGGAAGCGACACCTGGCAATTGTTCCCGTACGGATTCGGGCCCTACCCAGACGGATTGTTCACGCAGTCCAACTACGGGATCGTCACGAAGATGGGCATCGCCCTCATGCCTGAACCCCCGGGAGCGGAAAGCTTCCTCATCACTTTTGAGAACGAAGAAGACCTGAAATACGTCATCGACATCATGCTCCCGCTTCGCATCGGCATGGCCCCTCTTCAGAACGTACCCGTTCTGCGGAACATCTTCATGGACGCCGCCTCCGTCTCCCAGCGGACCGAGTGGTTTGACGGCGAAGGGCCCATGCCGAAAGAGGCCATCAAGAAGATGCAGAAAGACCTGAACCTGGGGTACTGGAACTTCTACGGCACCGTGTACGGCCCTCCGCCCCAGACCGACATGTTCCTCGGCATGATCCGCGACGCCTTCCTTCAGGTTCCCGGGTCAAGGTTCTTCACTACCACGGACCGCCCTGAAAAAGGCGACCGCGGCGCCCACGTCCTCCACGACCGGCACAAGATCAACCGTGGCATCCCGTCGATCGAAGAACGTCACCTCCTCGAATGGGTACCCAACGGCGGACACATCTGTTTCTCGCCCGTCTCGGCACCGGACGGTGCCGACGCCATGAAGCAGTTCACGATGGTCCGGGACCGCAGCATCGAATACAACCAGGACTACGCCGCCCAGTTCATCGTTGGCCTGCGGGAAATGCACCACATCTGCTTGTTTGTCTACGACACGGCCCGGCCCGAGACGCGCGACCAGCTGCTCGCCATGACTGAGGTCTTGATCGATGAAGCCGCGGCCGAAGGCTACGGCGAGTACCGGACCCACCTTGCCCTGATGGACCAGGTCGCCGGCACCTTCAACTACAACGACGGCGCACTGCTCCGCTTCCAGGAGCGCATCAAGGACGCGCTGGACCCCAACGGCATCATAGCCCCCGGCAAATCCGGCATCTGGGGCAAGCGCCTCAAAGGCCGCGGATTCTAGTCCGCGCCAACTACACGACGAGGAATTAATCATGACAATTCAAGAGTCGCAGGCACCATCAGACCTGCCCGCCACCGCCGCCAGGGGACAGCTGTTCATCAACGGAGAATGGCGCCCCTCTGCGGACGGAGCAACAACCGCGGTCATCAATCCCGGGACCGGGGAACAAGTAGAAACCGTCGCTGCAGCAACAACACAGGACATTGATGCCGCAGTTGCCGCCGCGAAGGCGGCGTTTGAGGACGGCCGGTGGTCCCGGCTCAGCGGCCGTGAACGCTCGCGCGTCCTCAACAAAGCGTCCGCCCTCATGCGTGAACGGTCGGAAGAACTGGCACTGGCCGAAAGTACCGACGTCGGAAAGCCCATCACTTTCGCCCGCGTTGTCGACGTGGCCACCGCCGCTGACCAGTATGAGTACGTTGCTGCCCTGGCACAGCAACTCGATGGTTCCGTACGTGAAACCCCGCTGAAAGCTCACGCCTACACCAAGAAAGAAGCACTCGGAGTTGTTGCTGCGATTACGCCCTTCAACTTCCCGTTGATTCTCTCCAGCACCAAAATTGCCGCCGCCCTGGCGGCCGGTAACTCGGTGGTGCACAAGCCCGCCAGTGACACCCCCCTCAGCGCCCTCCTGATGGCAGAAATCCTCACTGAAGCCGGAGTGCCCGCCGGTGTTATCAACGTTGTCACCGGCTCAGGCGGAGCGCTGGGCGATCACCTGGTTGCGCACCCTGATGTCAACAAGGTGGCATTCACAGGATCCACCGAAATAGGGCGGCACGTGGCGGCGCTGGCTGGCCAGCACCTTCGCCCCGTCACCGCGGAACTGGGCGGAAACGCCGCCAACATCGTCTTCGCCGACGCAGATCTCGAAAAAGCCATCGGCACCGTCATCGGCGCCTTTGTTTTCAATTCCGGCCAGTTCTGCATGGGCGGACCCCGGCTTCTGGTCGAACGTCCCATCTACGATACGGTCCTGGGAATCCTGAAAGATGCTGTCGCCGGGGTCCCTGTCGGCGATCCGACCAACCCGGAAACCGTGATGGGGCCCCTGGCCAGCCGCAAGCAGCTGGAAAAGGTAGCCGGCTACGTCGAGGCCGCCCGGGCTGCGGGCGGCCAGATCATCACCGGGGGAGAGGAGCTGAACATCAACGGCGGCTTCTTCTATGCCCCGACGGTCATTGCCGGGCTGGACAATTCATCCCCCGCAGTCAGAGAAGAAATTTTCGGCCCCGTCCTCACAGTGCAGCCGTTTGACACCGAGGAGGAAGCGATCGAGATGGCCAACAGCACCCCGTACGGCCTGGCTTCGGGTGTACAGACTTCCAGCATCTCCCGGGCGCACCGGGTGTCGTCACGGCTTGAAGCGGGAATCGTGTGGGTGAACTCCTGGGCGCTGCTGGATCCGGCTGTCCCGTTCGGTGGAGTGAAAGACTCCGGCTGGGGCCGCGAGTACGGGCCCGAGGCACTGGAGTCCTACACCCGCACCAAGTCCATCATCATAGCCACCGACTAGGAATCGCCATGTCAATCACCACTGAAGCGGCAGTCGTCGAATCGGCCGGAGCAGAGTTCGTTTTCCAGTCTGTGCAGCTTGACGCCCTGCGGCCCAACGAAGTTCTGGTCGATATCAAGGCCGCCGGTCTTTGCCATACTGACTTATCCGTCGCCGGTGGCGGTCTCCCGTTCCCCCTGCCCGGTGTGCTGGGACACGAGGGCGCCGGCATCGTGGCTGAAGTCGGTACAGCTGTTACACGCGTCCAGCCGGGGGACCGGGTGGTGCTGTCATTCACCTCCTGTGGCGGATGCACGAACTGCCGCGGCGGCCACCCGGCCTACTGCGACACCTGGCTTCCCGACAACCTCATCGGAGGGGCGCGGAGCGACGGAACGTCTCCGATCTCGCGGGACGGCGAACGCCTTGGCGGTCACTTCTTCGGCCAGTCCTCGTTCGCCCGTCAAGCCGTGGCGGATGAGCGCAGCGTCGTCAAAGTGACCACAGAGCTTCCGCTTGAACATCTGTCACCGCTGGCCTGCGGTGTGCAGACTGGTGCGGGCGCAGTGTGGAATGCCATCCAGCCCAGACCTGGCTCAAGCCTTGTCGTCTTCGGCGTCGGAGCTGTGGGGCTGTCAGCCATCATGGCTGCCGCGCTCACGCCTGCCGTGACCATTATCGCCGTGGACAGGGTGTCATCGCGACTGGAACTGGCCCGGGAACTCGGCGCCACCCACACGATAGACGCCTCAGCCATCCAGGATGCTCCAGCAGAGATTCAAAGGATCACCGGCGGGGGAGCTGACGCTGCCATCGAGGCGACCGGCAGCACCAGGGTCCTGGAACAGGCCGTTTTCTCAACATCGGCGCGGGGCCATGTCGTCGCAGTCGGGGCACCCGCTTTCGGTGCGACGGCAGCAGTTGACGTGAACTTCATTATGCCGGGCCGCAGGATTCAGGGCATCACCCTCGGCGACAGCGAGATTGAAACTCTCATCCCGGCCATTGTCGCTCTGATGGAAGCTGGGCGGTTCCCGGTAGAGCGCCTGGTTACGACCTACAAACTGGACGACATCAATCAGGCTGTTCGGGACATGAAGTCGGGCAAATCCATCAAACCCGTCTTGATCAACTAAAGAAAGGGCAGGACGGGCAGACGTGCAGCTGACAGAAGTCCTCTGCTCTCCCCGTCCTGACGCTCACAAGTTTCATCACTACAAAAAAGTTACACAGGTGCAGACCGGCATTCGTGTCCAAGCATCAGGATGCATTGGCAGCTCGGAGGCGGCCAAGGCACTTGTCGATGGTGCGCTTGAGTCGTTTGGGTGTCTGGATTTCAGGGCCGTACATGTCGGCACGCTGCAGTGATCATTGTCCGATTCAGTGACCAGTATCCCGTCGAGTCGGGGGGACACCTGCTGCCTGAAGCGGGAAGTCGATGAGCACGGGCATGTCGAAGTCCTGGAGCAGTGGGTCGACGGCCAGCAGGGTCCCACGGGAGCTGATCAGAAAGCCCGCCATGCCGAGCCAGTACAGGACGGTAAGGTCCGGATTGCCGAACGCTCGGGCTGGAAGTGGAACGGTCCGCGGAGCCATGGCCTGGCAGATCCCCACCGAACGCGTCCAGCCTCTGGTCCTACCAAGCAGCGGTAAATCCTCAGTTCTCTTCCTCAATAGTGCCCTTCAATACGTTCATCGCGCCCATACCGTTGGGCCAACCGGAGTAGAACGCCAGGTGCAGGAGGGCCTCCTTCAGTTCGTCCGCGGTGACTCCGTTCTGGCGGGCGAAGCCCAGGTGGAATTTCAGCTGGTCCATCTTGCCCAGGGCGGTCAGCGCCGCGACGGTGATCAGGCTGCGATCGCGCTTGTTCAGGTCCGTGCGTTCCCAGACCTCGTCGAAGAGGACTTTGTCGGTGTAGTGGACCATTCCGGGGGCGAAGTCGCCGAAGGCGTTCTTCCCACCACTCCAGCCAGTGTTCTGCTCTTCGGTGCTCATGGTTTTACTCCTTCGTGGTTGATTGGACGAGTCCAGTCCATCGCAAAAGGCGGCGGGGGAGGGAGTCTCCAGCGAAGGGTGTACCAGTGGGGACTCCCTCCGAAGCGGTCGCCGAAATAGCGTTGTCGGCATGGATACCAGAGACGAAGCACGGGAGTTCCTCATGTCCCGTCGGGCCAATCTCAGCCCCGAGAAGGCCGGACTTGCGGTCTCGGGGTACCGTCGAGTGGCGGGCTTGAGGCGGGGCGAGGTCGCGATGCTCGCGGACGTGAGCCCGGAGTACTACGCAAAGATCGAGCGGGGGAACCTCGTAGGAGTGTCAGACTCTGTGCTGGAGTCGGTGGCACGGGCTCTGCAGCTCGACGATGCCGAGCGCGAGCACCTTTTTGATCTTGCGCGAGCGGCAAAAGGGGGCGCGCAGCCCGTGCGCCGGCGCAAGCCGAAGACGTGGGTGGCCCGGGATAGCCTGACACGAGCGCTGGACGTCATCGTGAACGGCCCGGCATTCGTACGCAACGGGCGGTTGGACATCCTGGCTACCAATGCCCTGGGCCGCGCATTCTACGATGAAGTCTTTGACGGGCCCGGGGAGGGGAACCTCGCCCGGTACTGCTTCCTGGACGAGCGCGCCAAGTCCTTCTACCCGGACTGGGAGGCGGCCGCAGACGTCACCGTGGCGATCTTGCGCACGGAGGCCGGTCATGATCCTCGTGACAAGCAGTTGCATGACCTTGTCGGTGAACTCTCCACTTGCAGCGATGCGTTCCGTACGCGGTGGGGTGCGCACAACGTCCGCCGCCACGGCTCGGGTACAAAGGATTTTCGCCACCACGAGGTCGGCGACCTCACCCTGACGTACGAGGGTTTGGAGCTTACTGCCGAGCCGGGGCTTTCGTTCCTCATTTACACCGCAGAATCCGGTTCGCCGAGCGAGCAACGGCTCCAGCTGTTGGCGAGCCTCGCCGCCACTGTGACCTCGTGGCCGTCGCGCCACGTGCTTGATGACACCACTACTACGAAGGACTGATCATGCACATCAGAACACTTGGCCAGGGCCTTGAGGTCTCCGCGATCGGGCTCGGCGCAATGGGTATGTCCCAGAGCTACGGACCCAACCCCGGCGATCGCGACGAGATGATTTCTGTGCTGCGCTCGGCCGTCGATGAGGGCGTGACGTTTTTCGACACGGCCGAGGTCTACGGGCCGTACGTCAACGAGGAGCTCGTCGGTGAGGCGCTTGAGCCGATCCGCGACCGGGTCGTGATTGCCACCAAGTTCGGCTGGGACATCGAGGACGGACAGAGTGTCGGGCTGGACAGTCGGCCCGAGCAGATCCGACGCGTCGCCGAGGCGTCGCTGAAACGGTTGCGTACGGATGTGATCGACTTGTTCTATCAGCATCGCGTCGATCCCGACGTGCCGATTGAGGATGTCGCCGGTGCTGTTGGCGAGCTGATCGCCGAAGGCAAGGTGAAGCACTTCGGCCTCTCCGAGGCCTCGGCCGCCACGATCCGCCGCGCTCATGCCGTGCACCCGGTCACCGCGGTCCAGAGCGAGTACTCGCTCTGGACACGGGATCCCGAGGCTGAGGTGCTTCCGACCCTGGCGGAGCTCGGCATCGGCTTCGTACCGTTCAGCCCGCTCGGCAAGGGCTTCCTTACCGGCACCGTGGACGCATCCACCGCCTTCGCCGAGGGCGACATCCGTCGGCGTGTTCCGCGGTTCGAGGCCGAGAATCTCGCCGCGAACCAGAAACTCGTTGACCACGTCAAGAGCGTGGCCGAGGCAAAGGGTTCGACGCCGGGCCAGATCGCCTTGGCCTGGTTGCTGGCTCAGCAGCCGTGGATCGTACCGATTCCTGGCACTCGACGTACCGAGCGCATCCGGGAGAATGCGACGGCCACGCAGCTCGCCCTCTCCGCGGACGAGCGCGCCGACCTCGACAGCCTCGCCCAGCGCATCGGAATACGCGGCGACCGCTACAACGCCGAGCACATGGCGTACGTCAACCACTGATCAAGACCAAAGGAAAGAAGAATGACTGACAACAACTTCAAGCAGATCTTCCCGCTCGGAGCTCCCAACGACGCCTTCGCGCAGTACTTCATCGGCCAGAGCTACCTGGCCCCGCTGGCTGGCGGGAAGGTTCCCGTCAGCAACGTCTCCTTCGAGCCAGGATGCCGCAACAACTGGCACATCCACCACGGCACCGATGGCGGCGGTGACCAGATCCTGCTCTGCACGGCGGGCAGCGGCTGGTACCAGGCCGAGGGCCAGGACCCCGTCAGCTTGGAGCCGGGAACGGTGATCCACGTCCCGGCCGGGACGAAACACTGGCACGGCGCGAAGGTCGACTCGTGGTTCTCCCACCTGGCCTTCATCACCCCGGGCGAGAACGTCAGCAACGAATGGCTCGAGCCCGTCACTGACGAGGTGTACGGAGAACTGCAGAAGAACGGAGAGAAGGCATGAGCATCCTGAACGAGAGTTACAACCTGGCCAACGGCGTCGAGATTCCCAAGCTCGGCCTGGGCACCTGGTTCATCGACGACAACAAGGCAGCCGCCGCGGTCAGCGCCGCGGTGGAGATCGGTTACCGGAACATCGGCACCGCTCAGGCGGGGCCGTGGCAAATGTCTGTCGGGTGAGCGCAAGGATTTGAAGTGGGGCGCCCTCGCTGACCGATGCCTGCAAGGGCAACGTTCTTTTGGACATGGTGCGTCGGAACGACAAAACAATGAAGGTCGTCCGGGCCGCCCATGAATGGCCGGGCTCAGGGCTCCCGCCTCCCGAACACCTCTTGGAGGCGGTAGGCCTCGCCTAACAGTTGGATACGTTGCACTGAATACCGCCTAGCCGGCAAGAGATTTCCCGGTCGTCGTTAGCGATCTCTGTGCTGCTCGCGCGAGGCAGCGTTGCTCGTCTTGGCGCCTGCCGAGTTGGGCGAAACTATCCGCCGCCTCCCGAAACAGGGCGATGGCCTGATTCTCGTGACCCTCCGCGCGTCGCAGGACGGCTCGTGCTTCCCAGAGTGCGGCGTGCCATGGTCCGCCAGGCCACATGCCGGCGAGCTGTTCGGCCTGGGCGAGACGGCGGCGGCTGGCGTCCAGCTTACCCGCCAGCGCGTAACTCCTCGTTGCGGCGACTTGATAACCCATAGAGCACGGCGGACAGACGCTCCTACCGGCCAGAGCAGCGTCGGCTCGCTCGATGATGTGGACCGCTTGCGCCGGAGAACTGGCTGCCTCAGCGAGCACCCCGTACAGGCGTACAACCAGGTGTGGCTCAAGCCACGTGGACGCGGCGGCAGGCAAAGCGCGACTGGCTGCCCGAGCGGCCTCCTCGGTCCGATCCTGCGTGAGGTCAACCTCAGCCAGTCGTTGCAGTGTCACGATCTCGCCGGACCGGGCCCCGGCCCGCCGGTGCAGCTCGAGCGCCGACTGGAGCAGGCTGCGCGCGTCGCCGAGTTCACCGGAGAACAGTGCCGCTTCGCCCAGTAACAGGTCGGCGATGGCCTGACCGCGCACCGAGCCTGCTCGCTCGGCGATGGTGCGCAGGCGCTTTACTCGCCGCGCAATGTTCCGATGCCCGTCCGGCCCGCACAGGCAGAACTCAGCGAGACACACCTGAGCGTCGAGAATGTAGCCTGAGCGCTCGGAATCGTGTCGTGTGAATTCCACGAACTCGGCCTCGAACATCTCGGGCCATCGGTTCTGCATGTTCGCCGCGATCGCCAGCACTGCGCTGGCCTCGCCGATCTCTCGGCCTAGGTTCGCTACCATGGCCAGCTCGCGCGCATGCCGGGCGTATGAGGTGGCTTCGGAGAGGTCGCCGCTGTTCAGGGCGATGAGTGCTCGCGCCAACGTCGCCCGCGTACGATTCTCCGCACGCCGGCTGTCCTCGGCGATGGCCTTCTCGTAGATCGCGACCGTCGCCGCCCCTGGGCCGACGCCCAAGTCTGCCCGCAAATGCCGACAGAGTCGCTCGAACTGGCGGATCGCGCCCTGACGATCACCGGCGCCGAGTGCGCGAACCATGATCGCCCGGTGGGCGTCCTCGTCTGTTGGCTCGGCCTGCACCACCTCGTCCCACCGAGCTGCGGCCTTGAGCAAACTCAGGTACAGCGTGCGCAGCCGATCGCGGGGATCCTCGGCCCATACGGCGAATCGATCATCAGGAAGCAAGTCTCCTCCATACAAGGCGAGCGCCTTGGACGTCCCTGCAGATGAGGCGAGCGCGTCACGCGCGCTCGCTTCGAACCGTTCCGCGTCAATGGAGACCTCGGCGTCGGGCAGTAGAAACAGCAAGTCGCCGCGCGCTTGCACAGCCTCGGACGAGCCGAGGGCAGCGCGAGCAAAATATATTGCCTTGCGTAGGTTCGAAGCAGCAGCTTGTGCGCTGAGATCGGGCCAGAGCAGATCGGCGACGACATCCCTATGCAGCCGGTGCCCTTCGGCGAGTGCGAGGATCTTGACCAGCCCTGCGGCCTTGGTGCGATTCCATGCCTCCGCTGGAACAGTCCGGCCGTCAACAACGACACGGAAGGTGCCCAGCATGACGACGGCGCACGTCTTCATGCCCTCATGGTAGTCGGGGGAACGGTGGGGGAACAGGGTCGCCTTAGCGTGAGAAGTGACGGGGAGCCAATTGGCCGTCGTCACATCACAATACTCAGGAGGACACGATGGGACTGCAACTCGGTGAGATCGCACCCGATTTCTCCGCCAAGACGACAGCCGGAGACATCCGCTTCCATGACTGGCTCGGTGACGCGTGGGGGGTGCTGTTCTCGCACCCGAAGGACTTCACCCCGGTCTGCACGACCGAGCTCGGCTACATGGCCAAGATCAAGCCCGAGTTCGACCGGCGCGGAGTCAAGATCATCGGCTTGTCCGTGGACTCGACAGCTGATCACGAACGGTGGGGCGCCGATATCGAAGAAACGCAGGGGACTCGCCCCAATTACCCCGTGATCGGCGACGAGGACTACACGGTGGCGAAGCTTTACGGCATGCTCCCGGCAACCACGTCAGGGGACGCCAAGAGCCGCACGCCCGCGGACAACCAGACCGTCCGCAACGTGTTCGTCATCGGGCCGGACAAGAAGATCAAGCTGATCCTCGTCTACCCCATGACGACCGGACGCAACTTCGAAGAAGTACTTCGCGTCGTTGACTCGCTTCAGCTCACTGCGAAGCACCGGGTGGCGACGCCGGTCAACTGGAAGCAGGGCGAGGACGTGATCATCGCCGGCTCCGTCCCGAACAACGAGGCCCGGGAGATCTTTGGCGATTGGAAGGAGCCCAAGCCGTACATTCGAATTGTTCCGCAGCCGGTGTGATCGCGCATAAGACAGGACACTGACTTGACCTTGGACCAGTCTCCGCTGGCTGGCCGGTCGAACGCCGTTGGGGGACCGCTTGCCGTCAGTGTATTGTTTCGTCTTCATGGATGCTGCTCGATCAGCGTTGGACCGGGAAGGCGCCGTGACTTGTGCCCAAGCGGTGAGAAACTTGTGCCGCCGAACGTCCGCAAAGTGGCAATCCGGCTTCGGGCGGCGACCGGGGTCAGCCTTTCAGCGTTGTGTCGAGTAGCGCCTGCAGCTCCTGGAAGTGCCGCTCGGTGGCCGCCGGGTTGAAGGCGGAGGTGTCTGCCATGGTGTAGCCGTGCGGCGCCCCTGCATAGATCTCGTTAGACGCCTCAAGCCCTGCGGCCTGTAAGGCTTCGCCGAGCCGAGCGACGGCGTCCGGTGCCATGCTGCGGTCATTGTCCGCGTGGCCGAATACGAACCGGGCCCGCGCATTGCCAAGCTTCAGATGCGGGCTGTCTGGCCCGTCGGTGGCGAGGCCGCCGCCGTGGAAGCCGCCGCACGCTGCCACCACGTCCGCGTGGGACGTGGCGGTCCGGACGGCCAGCCGGGCGCCCATGCAGTAACCGGTGGTCCCGATGGGGCCGGGAGCTACGCCGTCGAGCCCGCCAAGCGCGGACACCCACGCATTGATGTCCGGCAGCGCCTTTTCCGGTGTCAGGCGGCCAACCCGGGGGAAGGCAGCCTTGCCTGCCGCTTCCCTGCCTTCCTGGGCGGACATGTCCACGGCCGGGGCGAGCTCGGCCATTGATCCTTCACGGTAGAAAACGTTCGGCGCCAGCACGACGTAGCCCCAGTCGGCGATGCGCTGGGCCATCTCCTGGATTCGGGGACGCAGGCCGAAGGCGTCCATGTAGAGAATGACGCCGGGAAGAGGGCCGATTGCAGTCGAAGGGCGGGCCACGAGGGCCTCAGCGGTGCCTTCGGCGGCAACGATTTCGATTGGCATAGGCCCACACTATCGGAGCTCAGGAGGAAAGCCGGGTCACGGTCCCCGCCGGGAGTGCCGGCGAGGTCGCAGCGGTGATTGGCAACGAGTGGCGGGAGGGGTATTCGCCTTGGCTTAGCTCCGACCGGATGCGTGCTCTATGCAATACGGAGTCCAAGGCCTTGCCTCCAGGCGACCCTCCGCGATGGGCTTGCCGCACACGGCGCACAGTCCGTAATTCCCGTTGGCAATCCGCAGCAAAGCGGCCTCGATCTGTTCCAGGCCCACCCGGCTCTGCTCCATGAGTGCGGAAGCCTGGGAAAGTTCGAAGGCGATCGTGCTCCCTTCCGGATCGTGTTCGTCATCGACGTTCGCGTCCTGCCTGGCGACGTTTACCGAAGTGATGTCCCCACGGAGGGCTCTCAAGAGCGCAACCTTGCGGTCACGTTCCTCCTCAAGGAGTACTTGGAATCGCTTCGCATCGACCATGGGACGAAAGGCTACCGCACAGTTGAGCTCCTAGGTGGTTGTCGTAGTTCGGGTCCGTAGTGCTTAAGATCCGGCGCGGGGTGTCGATGTTTGGGATCCGGTGTCGGGCAGGGGTGGTTTCACATGCACCCTGCCCAACGTGTGGCCGATTGTAGGCCGTGACGGCTACTGCGGGTCGCGTCGGACTTCAGCTGGAGCCCATCCCAGGGCTGGACCGAGTTTGCTGGCTATGTCGGTGAGGATCTGGATGTAATCCTCATGATCGAAGCTGAAGGGCAGCGCAAACGCCACCTCGTCGACTTCCTGAAATCCTGCGTGTGCGTATAGCTGTTCGGCGATCTCGTCGCTGGTACCGATCAGGTCCGCGGCGAACAGCATGCCCCTTGCCCCCTGCGGCGCCCGTGTGCGGGGAGTGCGTTCTTCAACATACCGCTGGTATTTCTCCCGCTGACCCGGCGAAGCCGAATCAGTTGGGATCACCACCAGGCCCTGCGACACACGGGCCTGTCCGTGCGCCTGGGCTGACGTTTCAGCGGCTTCACGGAAGGCACGAATCTGCGACTGCTGGATTCGGGCAAAGTCGGGTTCCTGATCCGCTTCCGGAAAGATGACGCTGCTGGAGAGCAGATTGAAGCCGTTTGCCCCGGCCCAGACGGCCGACTTCCTGCTGGCCGCCCCATACCAAAGGCGATCCCGGAGCCCGGAAGAGTGCGGTTCGACCCGGTTGGAGAATTCTTCGACTACACCCTGCCTGCCGGAAAAGTCCCGCACCTTTTCCCCCGCGATCAGACGGGCAAATCGGTTCAGGCGCCCGTAGCTGAAATCCTCCAACTCGGAGGAATCCGGGTACAGCTCGTGTTTCACTGTGTCGTAGTGCATTGGTTCGCCCACGCTCAGCCCCGGATTGATGCGTCCCCCGGCGAGCAGATCCACGGTGGCCAGGTCTTCGGCGAGGCGCAGGGGGTTTTCCCAGCCCAGCGGGGTTACGGCGGTTCCAAGCTCGATCCGTGAGGTGCGCTGGCTGGCGGCCGCCATCATCGCGATGGGGGAGGAGATTCCGAACTGCAGATGACGGTGCCGCAGCCACGCGCTGTCGAATCCGAGGCCCTCACCAAGTTCGATGATCTGCAAAGTGGATTCGTGGCCCGAGGCGGGATCCGCCGGATCGAACAGGCCGATAGTGAGGAATCCAAGTTTGCGTAACGGACGTGAGGTGTCGGGCATGGCTTCCTTCAGGATCGGATACGGCTGATCTCAGAATATGCGCCGGGACCTGCAGGTTCTTCTGACAATGGCGGGAGGTTACCCTTCGTGTCGGCTGAGGTGAGGGGTGCCACGTCGCCGGCATCGAACGCCTGCCGGAGATGGAGCTCCCTCCACAGGGGTGCCCGAGAAGCGTCTCCGGACGAAACCGGCCGGTCATGATTCGTGAATGCAGGATGCAACAACTCGTGGAACTTGCTGGGCATCTATTCGTCGGGTTCGAGGGTGGTGACGGCGTCGAGGGCGTCGTTCGCGTTCGTGATGTTGAGCCTGCGGAGGAGCCGGGCGATGTCGGGGGAGTCCTTGTCCCGTTCGGCGGCGATCTTCATTGCTAGGAGCGTTTCGGTGTCCGCTGCCTGGATGGTGAGACCGCCCAGTTCTTCCAGGGTCACCCAGGTGGCGTTGTCGGGGACGAACGCCGCTGCGTTGGAATTCAGCCAATCGGGCGCAAGATCGTAGTCAGCTGCCATTTCCGTGACGACGGCGTTGACAGCGGCGGGGTCGGCGTAGCTGGCGTCGATGTCGGCGGTGGGGCGGTTGCCGATTCCTTGCAGGATCAGCGCGGCACCACCGACGAGCTTGATGTCACTTTGAACACCTTGGGCCTGCAGGCGCCGGCCGAGTTCATGGAGGAGTGCGCGGATTTGATCAGCGCTGAGTTCCCCGCCGCTCATGCGGTGGCCAGGCTGCGTTCGCGGATGAAGACGTTGAGGGCGGCGAGTTCGGCCGGTGTTTCGGACATGGTGAGTTTCTTCATGGGTTCCCTGACGGTCCGGTAGGACTCGGCAGGCATCCATGCTTCGTTGAGGGCTTTGACGCGTCTGGTCCAGGACGGGGCGGGTTGACCGAGCCGGTGCGCGGTGTAGTTGGTGATCCCGGCCAGTGCGGCGGACCAGTGCGGGTCCTTGAGCCGGGGGCTGCGCTGGAGCAACGGCCGTCCCGCTTTGAGGGATGCTGTGGCGTAGTCGGCGAGCATCTTGATGGCGAACTCGAAATCCCGTGCGCCGATCAGCTGGGTAAACGTTTCGGCGTAGTCCCGCCGTGCCGGGTCGTAGTCGCTGCCGCGGGGCATAGGGGCGGAGGCGGTTAGCGAGAGCCCGAGGGTGTGTAGGACGGCCATGGTCTTGCCGAGTTCGGCCCGTTCGTGGCCGGCTTCGAGATCAACGATGAACTTCCGTGAAACCCCGGCGGACTCCGCGAGTGACTGTTGCGAAAGCCCGCGCTCCTGGCGCCGCGCGCGGATGATCGCGCCGGCAGCTGCGGGCGTGTCGATGCTGGCCATGTTCGTCAAACGTCCTCCTTCGCCATTTCATTATGTCACCGAGTGGTGACAGCAATGGCCTGTCGGACTTGTCCGTCAACGAAATTTGTTGCTTGATGCGTTGGTACTATCGGGCATGGACAGGACCCGGCCTCTTTCAGAAGACAGCGTCCGTCGGCTGGGTCAGTCGGCCGATGTAGCGCACACCTCCAAACCGGACGGTGCCCGGCAATGGCCCGAGTTGGACCCCCATCGTCACGGCCTCCGTCCTGATGTCAGGGCTGGCTTGAACTTCGCGCTCCGCCACGATGCTGGGTTGTTGAAGCGCCTTGAGGAGGCCTGAGTTCGCGGCTTGGTCCGACTCCGGAACGGAATAGTGAAAGGAGGCATCGTGGCGGCGGAGTCATTAGAGGAGCTCTTGGCCAAGCGGCCTGTTGACCGGGTTGCTGTGGACGCCCGCAAGAAGCTCAGGCTAGATGAGGTCCGGGCTTACCGGTTTCGGGAGCTCCGCGAGGCATCGGAGTTGACGGTGGTCGAGTTGGCTGCGCGTCTGCGTGTGAGCCAGAACAGGGTGTCCCGGATCGAGCTCGGTGACATTGATTGATCGTGCCCAGGTCGATACGCTGCGGAAATACGTCGAAGTGGCCGGCTTCGCGTCGAGGCTGAACTCGGCGGCGAACGGATCCAGATCGCCTGATCCGGCAAACCGTTCCTGTACGTTTGAACAACTCCGGTTTTCGTTCGTCCAGCATTGAGCGCCCGTGCGGATGGCGGCCCGAGCACTCGCATTTTCCCGCACTTGAATCCACGCGCGGCAGCGCTTCAAGACGTCAGCGGAAACCTTTGAGCACGTTTTTGGGCCGCTGCATCTCGCCGTGCTTCGCTCCGAGCACAATGACCCACGCGGCGAATGCCGGAATGGCGAACTGCAGCAACTTCAACTGTTTCTGCGCTGTCCGAAGCTCCTCCGAGGCCCCCGCCCTGGGCTCGGTGGCACCGCGGGCGCCTTCGTTCGCCATTTTCTCGACTTTCTTGCCGAGGGTGCCCGCATACAGCGTCACGGCCGCGCCAGCCAGAGTGACTGCGGTCTTGTATATGGTATTGACGCCCACGCCGTCTTGCTTGGCAATCCGGCCCTTGTTCTCCCATGCGATGGCCAGGTCGGCAATTAGATGCGTGGCAAAGGCTGCCGTTTGAACCGGTGCCCATTTCATCCAGCCGAGGCTCGATAGCCTGGTGCGTTCGGCAGGATCCCTGGCTTCAGCGGCAGCTCCGTTCAGGCCAATGGCACCCATCAGAGAGCCGCCGAACCAGGCGGCCGCGGACAGATCGTGAACAGAGCGGGCCAGTAGATTTCCTGCCATGACGTGCTTCCTAACGTGAGGATCGAACATGAAGTGGGGATCGGACGGAGCTGAAGGGCGGAACCTGCGCCTCCGGTGTAGCGGACTGGAGGGAGTGCAGCCTCACGACTGAGAATATAGTAAGCACACTTATAAATTAAGGGGTAGTCCCGACCGTGGCGGCGCATCTGCTACCGCCGTCGTCTGGTTTCGTTTTCTCCGGACGGCCACGCCTGCTTCGCCCCTCCAGCGTGAACCTTGCTACTGAATCGCGGCGCTACTGAATCGCGGCGATGACGCGTCCGACTTTGTACTGTCACTCCCGCCGTGCTTTGGGTTATGCTCCTGAAATGGCACCGCGAAGTTTTCTTCAATGGCCGGTCATCCGGCAGGTGGGCACGGGCGACCTGCTGGGCCGCGGGCCGTCGGTAACCTCCGCCAAGACAAGAGCAATAGCGCCGCGGACGGCCACTGCCGACCGCGTTGTGCAGAGCGTGTGCCCTTACTGTGCCGTTGGTTGTGGGCAGCGTGTTTACGTCAAGGACGAGAAGGTTGTCCAGATCGAGGGCGATCCGGATTCACCCATTTCCCGCGGCCGGCTCTGCCCCAAGGGGTCTGCCAGCGAACAGTTGGTCAACTCGCCGGGCCGGCAGACAAAAGTTCTCTACCGTGCGCCGCGTTCCACCGAGTGGCAGCACCTCGACCTGGCTACTGCAGTCGAAATGGTCGCGGACCGGTTCATCGATACGCGCCGCAGGACGTGGCAGCAGGAAGACGACCAGGGGCGGCAGCTGCGCCGCACGATGGGCATAGCTTCCTTGGGCGGCGCCACCTTGGACAACGAAGAGAACTACCTGATAAAGAAGCTCTTCACGGCCGCGGGGGCAGTGCAGACCGAGAATCAGGCCCGTATATGACACTCCGCCACGGTTCCCAGTTTGGGAGCCTCGTTTGGACGCGGTGGTGCTACGCAGTCACTGCAGGATATGGCCAACGCCGACTGCATCGTCATTCAGGGTTCCAACATGGCCGAGTGCCATCCCGTGGGGTACCAGTGGGTGGCGGAGGCTAAGGCCCGCGGGGCGAAGGTCATCCACATCGACCCCCGGTTCACGCGTACGTCAGCGGTCGCGGATAAGCACATTCCCATTCGGGCGGGCTCTGACGTTGTGCTCCTGGGCGCGCTCATCAACTACGTGATCACCCACGACCTCTGGTTCAAGGAGTACGTCGGCGCGTACACCAACGCTGCCACGCTGGTCCATGACGATTTCCGCGACGCCGAGGATCTGGGCGGCCTGTTCTCCGGCTTCGATCCGGAGAAGGGCGCCTATGACACGTCCTCGTGGGCCTATGCGGCGAAAGATGACGGTGCCATCGATGAGCCGGGGCCCGGTTCGGAACACGGCGCAGATGCAACGGGCCGTGCCGCTGGCGACCAGTTCGGCAGCGGCGGTCCGGCCTTGGAGCATGCGGAAGTGCAGCGTGACGATACGCTGCAGGACCCCCGGACCGTTTTCCAAATCGTGAAGCGGCATTACGCTCGCTACACCGCGGAGATGGTCCAGGACATGTGCGGCATCGACGTCGCGGACTTCGAGTATCTGGCCCGTACCATTACGGAAAACTCCGGGCGCGACCGGACAACCTGTTTCGCCTACGCTGTCGGCTGGACCCAGCACTCTTTGGGAGCGCAGTTCATCCGGGCGGCCGCCATTCTGCAGCTTCTGCTTGGAAACGTGGGACGCCCCGGCGGCGGAATCATGGCTCTGCGCGGCCACGCCAGCATCCAGGGTTCCACGGACATTCCGACCCTGTTCAACCTGCTGCCCGGGTATCTGCCAATGCCCAGCGCCGGCCGCCATGACACCCTCGATGAATATCTGGCAGCAATTGGGTCTAAGAAGCAGAAGGGTTATTGGGCTGACGCCGACGCTTACACCATCAGCCTGCTCAAGGCCTGGTGGGGTGACGCTGCGTGCCCGGAAAACGACTGGGCCTACGACTACCTTCCGAGGTTGACCGGCGCGCACGGTACATACGAGACGGTGATGGGCATGCTTGCGGACGAAGTCGAGGGCTACTTCCTTCTCGGACAGAATCCTGCAGTGGGTTCGGCTAACGGACGGATGCAACGTCTGGCCATGTCGCATCTGAAATGGCTGGTAGTGCGTGACTTGAACCTCATCGAATCGGCCACCTGGTGGAAGGACGGTCCGGAGATCGAATCCGGCGAGCTGCGCACCGAGGACATCGAGACCGAGGTGTTCTTCCTGCCGGCGGCAACCCACGTGGAAAAAGCCGGCTCGTTCACGCAGACGCAACGCCTGCTGCAGTGGCGCCACCAGGCGGTCGCGCCGCCAGGGGAGTGCCAAAGCGAATTGCAGTTCTTCTTTGAACTGGGTCAGCGGATCCGGGAGAAGCTGGCCGGTTCCGAGGACGAGCGCGACCGTCCGCTGCTCGACCTGACCTGGGACTATCCCACGGACCAACACGGCGAGCCCGATGGCGAGGCGGTGCTTGCCGAGATCAACGGACGTCGCCTCGCAGGCCCGGATGCCGGCAAACCACTCTCCGCCTATACGGAGCTGCGCGCTGACGGCTCCACGTCGGCCGGCTGCTGGATCTACACCGGTGTGTACGCTGACGGCATCAACCATGCCGCCGACCGTAAGCCGGGCCGTGAGCAGGGACCGACGGCTTCGGAGTGGGGCTGGGCCTGGCCGGCCAACCGCCGGATCCTCTATAACCGGGCGTCGGCCGACCCGGCCGGTAAACCATGGAGCGAGCGGAAGAAATATGTCTGGTGGGACGGGGAGCAGGGGCGATGGGTCGGAGACGATGTGCCGGACTTCCCGGTTGATCGGGCACCTGGCAGCCATCCCGACCTTTCTCTCGGTGGTGCGGCCGCGCTCAGCGGAGATGATCCATTCATCATGCAGGCAGACGGTAAGGGCTGGTTGTTCGCGCCGAAGGGACTCGTGGACGGGCCCCTTCCCACCCACTACGAGCCTCAGGAATCTCCGGTGGCAAACGCGCTCTACCCACAGCAGCAGAGCCCGGCGCGGCTGTTCTTCGCCCGCGCGGACAACCTGAGCGCACCAAGCGCCGGTACCAGTGGCGTAGACGTCTATCCGTATGTCTTCACCACGTACCGGCTCACAGAGCACCATACGGCGGGAGGGATGAGCCGCTGGTTGCCCTACCTGTCGGAGCTGCAACCGGAAATGTTCTGCGAGGTCTCGCCCGAATTGGCTGCTGAGCGCGGCCTTGAACCCTACGGGTGGGCAACGATCATTTCGGCCCGGTCCGCCATCGAAGCGAAGGTGCTTGTCACTGAACGGATGACGCCTTTGGCGATCGGCGGTCACACGGTGCACCAGATCGGGCTGCCATACCACTGGGGAGTGGGGAGCAATGCCGTCGTCAGCGGCGACGCTGCCAACGATTTGCTGGGTGTGACGCTGGACCCCAACGTTCAAATCCAGGAATCCAAGGTGGCCTCCTGCGACATTCGTCCAGGCCGCCGGCCGCGCGGGAAGGAGCTGCTTGCGTTGGTTGCCGACTACCAGGCGCGCGCCGGAGTGACCATCGAGACCGGGAACCGCGCAGTCACCGATCCGGGAGCCGAAGGCATTGATCCCGACGCCGGTATGCGCGGCCGGGGCGATGGTGAGCCACGCTGATGAACCCGGCCGCTACCGCCACCGCCGAAGCATGTATTGCCCCGTCCGGACTGCAGCTGCCTAACGGCAGTGTTCCGGGTATCGACACAATGTTGGAGGACTAGATGGGCCAGTTGTCCGGACCGACCGATCCCACCGCCGATGCCCACTGGGAGCACAGCCATCCGCGCAAGGGGTTCTTCACCGACACGTCCATCTGCATCGGTTGCAAGGCCTGCGAAGTCGCCTGCAAGGAGTGGAACCACAATCCGCAGGACGGAAACCTGGAGTTACTGGGGTCCTCCTACGACAACACCGGAGAGCTAGGGGCCAACACCTGGCGGCATGTCGCATTCATCGAGCAGGGTCAGGACCGCATTGCCGAGGCGCGGGAATCAGGGCGGGCCCTGGTTAACCTGGGCATGCCCCGCATCGGTCCTCCCGCCCCCGCAGCGCCGGCTGCCACCGACCTGGCGGGGGCCGACACCACTCCGCCCGATACGGCAGACTTCCGGTGGTTGATGTCCTCGGATGTGTGCAAGCATTGCACGCACGCCGGATGCCTTGACGTCTGCCCCACCGGAGCGCTCTTCCGCACCGAATTCGGCACGGTGGTGGTCCAGGACGACGTCTGCAACGGCTGCGGTACCTGCGTGGCCGGATGCCCGTTCGGCGTGATCGAGCGCCGCAGCGACGGCAGGGTCGCAGTCGCCACTCAGAGGGACGAGCAGCACGACAGTCATCCCGCTGTCCCCAGCGTCGGCATAGCCCAGAAGTGCACGCTCTGCTACGACCGGCTCGTGGCCGATGAGACGCCCGCTTGCGCCAAGGCATGCCCGACGACGTCCATCAAGTTCGGTAATCACGACGACATGGTGGAGACGGCCCGGGAAAGGGTCGCAGACCTGCACGCACAGGGCCTGACGGAAGCGAGGCTCTACGGTGCGAATGAAAACGACGGCGTCGGCGGAACCGGATCGGTCTTCCTGCTGCTCGATGAGCCTGAGGTGTATGGGCTCCCGCCGGACCCGCGCGTACCCACAGCCGATCTGCCCCGGATGTACCGGCGGGCAGGCATGGCCGTAGCGGGTATGGCAGCAGCAGCTGCTGTGGCTTTCCTAGGAGGACGGGCGTGACCCTTTCGGAATTCGACAGCTTCCGACCAGCCGAGCCAGCCCGCCGTCCCCGGCAGGACGGCAAGCGCGGCGCCCGCCGCCGCCGGGACAACAGCGATGGCTCGCGCGAAATACCCATGGTCCCGGAGCCGGAATTCACCTCGTACTACGGCCGGCCCGTGGTCAAGCCGGCGCCGTGGGGTGATGACGTTGCCATCTACCTGTTTCTGGGCGGCGTGGCCGCCGGTTCGGCACTGCTTGGCCTCGGCGGGCAGCTGACCGGACGGCCGACCCTGCGCCGGAATGCCCGGCTGGGCGCCCTGGCAGCGGCGGGCGCCGGCGCTGTTGCCCTGGTGAAGGACCTGGGCCGCCCGGAACGTTTTCTGCATATGCTGCGGACCTTCAAGGTGACCTCGCCGATGAGTGTGGGCTCGTGGATCCTCAGCGCTTTCAGCGTAGGCGCGGGCGTCTCGGCGGTAGCGGAAATCGACCGGATGAGCGGGGCACGGCTGCCGCTGGGTCCCTTGCGCAAGGTGCTGCACGCTGTCGAAGGACCGGCGGCCGTTGAGGCTGCGCTATTTGCCGGACCATTGGCGGCATACTCTGCGGTACTGCTTGGCGACACCGCCACACCCACATGGAACGCCGCGCACGAGGACCTGCCTTTTGTCTTCGTGAGTTCCGCATGCCTCGCTTCCGCCGGGCTCGCCATGGTCACCACGCCAGTACGGGAGACCGGTCCTGCACGGAACCTGGCAGTGCTCGGCGTCGTGGGCGACGTGCTTGCCATGAAGGTCATGGAGCGCCGGATGGACCCGGTGGCGGCCGAGCCCCTGCATCAGGGCAAGGCAGGCACCATGCTGAAATGGAGCGAGCGGCTGGCAGTGGCCGGCGGCTTGGGCACACTCCTGGGCGGCCGCAACCGCGTCGCAGCTGCGGCTTCAGGGGTGGCTTTGCTGGCCGCTTCGGCACTGACCCGGTTCGGCGTGTTCGAGGCGGGACTTGCCTCCGCCAAGAACCCGCGGTACACCATCGAACCGCAGAAGAACCGGCTCGCGGCCCGTCGTGCGGCCGGCGTGACCGGCGACGCGATCACTACCAGCAGCTGACTGGCCCGCCGGGGGTCAGCGGATCTCGATGCCCCGGCCGGTAGTGGTGTGGCCGATTACAGGGTGGCCGGGCAGCTCGCCGACCACCAGCAGGCCGCCGGAGGTCTGGGCATCGGCCAGAAGCAGCAGGTCGTCTTCGGTGATGCCCGGCGCGGTCGCCAGGTGCGGCCGCACCCAGTCGAGGTTGCGCCGCGTCCCGCCGGAGACAAAGCCGTCGCGGAGCGCCTCGCGGGCTCCGTCAATCAGCGGTACGGCCTTCAGATCGATCACTGCGCCCACTTCCGATGCCCGGACCATCTTGTAAAGATGGCCAAGCAGGCCAAAACCCGTGACGTCAGTCGCTGCCCGGACCCCAGCGGCCACTGCCGCTTCGGACGCGTCGCGATTGAGGCTCGCCATTGTCTCTATCGCCTCAGCGAACACCTCACCGGTCGTTTTGTGCCGGTTGTTGAGAAGCCCGACGCCGATCGGCTTGGTAAGCGTGATGGGCAAGCCCGGCTTGGCGGCGTCGTTGCGCAGCAACCGGTCGGGGTGCGCGACGCCCGTGACCGCCATGCCGTACTTGGGCTCCGGATCGTCGATGGAGTGGCCACCAAGTACAGGGCAGGACGCCTCCGACGCCACACTCAGGCCGCCGCTGAGGACTTCGGTCATCAGCTCCAGCGGCAGGACACCGCGGGGCCAGCCGACGAGATTGATCGCCGTGACCGGCCGGCCGCCCATCGCGTAGATGTCCGAGAGGGCATTGGCGGCGGCGATGCGGCCCCAGTCAAACGCATCATTGACGACCGGAGTGAAGAAGTCCGCAGTGGTAAGGACCGCCAGGTCGTCGCGCACCAGGACCGCTGCCGCGTCGTCGCCACTGTCAAGACCGACAAGCACCTCCGCGCCCGGTTGACCGATCAGCCCGCGGACGGCGTCTTCGAGTTCGCCGGGCGGAATCTTGCAGGCGCAGCCCCCGCCGTGGGCATAGTCGGTGAGCCGGATTGCGCCGGCACCATCATCTAGTTGCTGGACTGACGTCTTCACCCGCCTAGCGTACCCCTGGAAGGCAACCTGCTATATTGGGGCGCGGTGGCGTCCGGGTCCTGGTGGGCCCCCCGGTCTTCAAAACCGGTGTGGCTGAGCATCTCGGCCTGGCGGGTTCGATTCCCGTCCGCCACCGCCAATGTTCGGCATATATGCCGCCAAAGGAGGAGGGCTGTGGACCACGTCGATCCCCGGCGCCTGATTCCCCGCACGAATGACCTGCTGGCATTGCAGCCCGTCCGTGAGGCCCGGGGCCGCCTTCATGAGCGTGTGATCCGCGAACTCGTCCGGGAAATCCAAGAGCGGGCCCGGCGAGGGGAGCTCCCTCCCGGCCAAGTGGAACCAGCCCTGCTGGCCGCCATCGCTACGCGCAAGGCAAGAACCATGCGCCCGGTCCTGAACGCAACCGGCGTCATTGTCCATACGAACCTCGGACGGGCCCCCCTTTCTGCCGGTGCAGTCGAAGCTGTTGTCGCCGCCTGCGGCTACGTGGACGTGGAGCTGGACCTGGCGGACGGAAGCCGTTCCCGCCGGGGTGCCGGGGCCCGGGCAGCACTGCTCGCAGCCTGTCCCGCCGCCGAAGACGTTCTGGTGGTCAACAACGGCGCTGCGGCGCTGGTGTTGGCCACTACAGCCCTCTCCTCCGGCCGGGAGGTGGTGGTAAGCCGCGGCGAACTCGTTGAGATCGGTGCCGGCTTCAGGTTGACGGATTTGATGGAGTCGACAGGCGCAAGGCTACGCGAGGTGGGTACCACCAATCGGACGCACCTGCATGACTACGCCGAAGCTCTCGGGACGGATACGGGCTGCGTACTGAAGGTCCACCCGAGCAACTTCCGGGTGGATGGATTCACCTCCGCTGTGCCGCTCCACGAACTGAGCCCGCTGACACACGCAAACGGGGTACCACTCGTGGCCGACCTGGGCAGTGGTCTGCTGGCACCGGACCCATACCTCCCTGATGAACCTGATGTTGCCTCAGCTTTGGCGAGCGGGGCCGACGTCGTCATTGCCAGCGGTGACAAACTGCTGGGCGGCCCGCAGGCAGGTTTGCTGCTTGGCCGCAAGGAGATCATCACGCGGTTGGCACGCCACCCGCTTGCCCGTGCCGTCCGGGCTGACAAGCTAGCCCTCGCCGCGCTCGAGGCGACCGTTGCAGGCGGACCAACGCCGGTTGTGCAGGCGCTGCATGCCGACGTCCGGGAGTTGCGGCGCCGTACCGACCGGCTCGCCCAAGCACTCGGAGTGCCCGTCGTACCGCATGACGGCAGGGTAGGCGGCGGGGGTGCCCCCGGTGTTCCCCTGCCGGGGTGGGCGCTCCGGCTCCCTGAGGGACTCGCGCGTCTATTGCGTACCGGCGTCCCGGCCGTGCTGCCGCGCGTTCACGACGGCTCGTGCCTGATAGATCTGCGTTGCGTGCCCGTAGCGGACGACGACCGGATACTCGAGGCGGTGCGGCGGGCGCTGGCAAACCTCGAGGTTGCGGACGCGGGCAGGACGGGCTGAGCGGTGCACGTCGTTGCCACGGCCGGACATGTCGATTCCGGCAAAAGCACCCTTGTCCGCGCCCTTACCGGAATGGAGCCGGACCGTTGGGAGGAAGAACGGCGCCGCGGGCTGACCATTGACCTGGGTTATGCCTGGACAACGCTGCCGTCCGGACAGGATGTTGCGTTCGTGGACGTCCCCGGCCACGAACGCTTCCTGGGCAACATGCTGGCTGGAATTGGACCCGCTCCCGTGGTCTGCTTCGTCGTCGCCGCTGATGAGGGCTGGCAGGCGCAGTCAAGCGACCACCGGGACGCTGTCGCCGCGTTGGCGATTGAACACGGCGTCGTGGTGCTCAGCCGCACGGACCGGGCATCGGGGCAGCGGATCGCCGATGTGCTGGCCCGGACCCGCAGAGAGCTGGCCGGGACTGGCCTGGAGGCTGCCCCCGCAGTCGCTGTGTCTGCCATCGACGGTACCGGGCTGGCTGAGCTGCGTGCCGCACTCGACGGCGTCCTGGCCAACGTGCCTCACCCCACCATGGATGGGCGGGTCCGGTTGTGGGTGGATCGCTCGTTCACCATCACTGGCTCCGGAACGGTGGTGACCGGAACGTTGGGATCAGGAACGATCGTCCACGGGGACCGGCTGCAGTTGTCGGGCCACGTTGATTCCCGGCCCGTCGTCGTCCGCGGCCTGCAAAGCCGCGACACCTCGTACACGTCGGTGGGGCCCGTCAGCCGTGTGGCGTTGAACCTGCGTGACGTTTCCGCCCAGGACATCCGGCGCGGGGACGCCCTGCTTACCCCCGATGCGTGGCCCACCACGGGCGTCGTAGGCATCCAGCGGACGACTGGCGTGGCGTATACGGACGTGCCGGAGCAACTGATGGTGCATGTTGGCACCGCGGCCGTGGCAGCCCGGCTGCGTCCTTTCGGCGCCGACCACGCCCGGCTCGTCCTTGACCGGCGGTTGCCGCTCGTTGTCGGTGACAGGCTGGTGCTGCGTGACCCGGGGAGCCGCTCAGTGTTGGGCGGCGCACGCATCCTTGACGCCGATCCTCCGGCCTTGCGGCGGCGAGGCGATGGTGCCCACTGGGCAGAGCGGCTTGCCGGCATGGACCCCTCGGGTGACGTCCTCGGTGAAGTAGCAGCGCGCGGAGCGGTGCAGGTAGAACATCTCCGCCGGCTCGGGTTACTGTCCGGGCATGATGCGGAGGCGCCCGACGGCGTGAAGGTTCTCGATGACTGGTGGGTCCACGCTCCTGTGCTGGAGGCATGGCAGCACCGGCTGCGCACCGCAGTCCAGTCGCTGCAAGAGCGCGACCCTCTCTCCCAAGGCCTCTCCATGGGGGCGGCACGGGACCTGCTGGAGTTGCCCGATGAGAGGCTGCTGTCCCACGTTGTCCGCGGGGCAGCCGTCGAACAGGATGGTGGCCACTTCCGGCTGCCTGGCAGCGCGGGCAACCTGGGTGCCATCGAGCCTGCGATTGCGGAGTTGGAGCGCAGGCTGGGTGCCCATCCCTTCCATGCCCCGGACGCCGACGAGCTGTCGGCGCTGGGCTTGGGCGCGAGGGAGCTGGCTGCTGCCGAACGCACGGGCCGTTTGCTGCGGTTGCGTGACGGGGTGGTGCTGCTACCCACGGCACCGGCGCTTGCGATGCGCTCTCTCGCCCGTTTGGAGCAGCCATTCACCACGAGTCAGGCACGTCAGGCGCTCGACGCGACACGCCGGATCGCGGTTCCGTTGCTGGAGCATCTCGATTCCCGTGGTTGGACCCAGCGCCAGGATGCCGGCCACCGTAGCGTGGTGCGTTGACCCAGGGGTGGGGGAGTAGCGCCTTCGGCGATTTCCGTGAGTCGAGACGGTGGCTTGTTGGAGCCGGGGGCTCGGACTAGGCTGGCAAAAAATACTCAGGGTGCTGACGAAGGGGACCGACCATGACCAGGTATGACCCGGAAGACGATCCGAGGACGTTTGGAGCATCTGATAGTGATCCGTCTGCCGCTACGGACCAGCCAGGAGACGCCAAGGTCGATGACAAGGATCGGGACCCCGCCACGTCGGCCAACCCGGATCCGCGTGAGGGAAACATCACCGGGCTGGAGCCCGGGGGCGGCGTGCCGCCGGGCGAGACTCCACCCGCAGAGGACCAGATGAGCGGCGACCAAGGACACGACGAGTAAGCAGTCCGGGCACCCCGGCCCGCGAGGACCTTCTGCTCGAAGGCCGGGACGTCAAAAGAAACTGGCCACGTTCCGCCACGCGGTGCGGTCATGATGCATTCCTAGTTGCTTCTTGCTTGACCTGTTTGCCGGGTCAGGTGGTTGCGGTTTCCGGCGCCCAGTCCTCGGGTAGAGCGGGGGACTTCGGGGCGGAGCTTTCAACGTCGACGAACGTGCAGGAATCAACGGACTCCGAGATGGAGACCATCGTGTCCAGGACGTGGTACGCCAGCTCACCCGTGGCGCGGTGCCTGACGCCGGCGCGGAGGGAGCGGGCCATGTCCAGCACGCCCATGCCGCGGCCGTTGGCGGGTCCGGTGGCGGGAATGGTGGTCCGGTCTTCGTCGCCGGCGCGCCAGAGCTTGATATCACCGCTGAAGTAGTTGGGGTCCGGCAGCGAGATTGTGGCTTCGGTGCCGGTGATTTCCACGAATCCCGTCCGGGTGCGGGAGGATTCGAAGGAGAACACGCTGTGCGAGGACGCTCCGGATTCGAACTGCGCCACCGCGGAGACGTGCGTGGGCACCTCGACCGTGAATTCCTCGCCTGCATTGGGCCCCGAACCGATGACCCGGACGTCCTTGGCCTTGGAGCCGACGGCGGCAACTTTGCGTATAGAGCCGAACGTCTGGACCAGCGTGGTGAGGTAATACGGGCCCATGTCGAACAGCGGGCCCGCGCCGTGTTGGAAGAGAAAAGCGGGGTTGGGGTGCCAGGATTCCGGGCCGGGGGTCTGGTACGTGGTCATTGCCGTCAGGGGAGTGCCGATATCGCCCCGCCGGATCAGGCGCAAAGCCGTTTGGATACCGGCACCGAGGAAGGTGTCCGGGGCACAGCCTAGGCGGACGCCTGCGGCGTCGGCAGTCTTGAGCAGGCCCAGCCCGGATTCACGGTCCAGGGAGAACGGCTTTTCCGTCCAGACGTGCTTGCCCGCGTTGACGGCGGCGGTGGCCACTTCCACGTGCGCGGCGGGGATGGTGAGGTTGACGATGATTTCGACGTCGGGGTGGTTCAGGGCCTTGTCCACGCCACCCCATTCAGGGATGCCGTATTCCCTGGCGCGGGCCTCGGCGGCGTCCTCGAAGAGGTCGGCGATGACGTGGACCTTCAGGTCAGGGAAGACCGTGAGGTTGTCCAAGTACTGCTTGGAAATGTTGCCAGCGCCGATGACTGCGACGCCGACGGGACCGCTATTGATGGAAGGGGTAGATGGGGTGCTCATGCGTTGGCTCTCAGACTGTGTGTTGATTTCGGTGATGCTTTCAAAGACGTCGCCGGAGTAGCCGAGTTCCACGACGCCCACTTCGAGGGACTTGGTGGCGGCGGTGACCGTCAAGGACCGGGATCGTGGCATGGCCGGCGGGTTTTGAATGGTCTAGATGCCGCTGAGTTTCAGGAAGGAGATGGCAGCTTTCATCTCGGCAACCGGCGATGCGACGGCATCAAGCTCCAAGAGGCGAACAGCCCGGCCCGCGGTCTGGTCGTACAGTTTTGCCCAACTCGCCCAGTCCACGACACCGGATCCGAGTGCACACATGTAGTCCTGATGCTGGTCGTGGATGGTCGAATGGTTGATCGGGAAACCTTCCGGCATCGGTCCGACGGCATCCTTCCAGTGGGCGATGACAACCCGACCGGCGTGTGGGGCCACGACATCGATGGCGTTGCCGCCCGCGAGTGTGATGTGCGCGGTATCGGGGCAGAAATACACATACTCGGGGTCGGTGAGCGTGAGAACGAGATCGATATCCCGTCGGGTGCAGAACGTCGAATGCGCCTCCGTGTGAAGGGCGGTTTTGACGCCCATTCGCAGGGTGGCGTCTCCTACGATGTGCGCGATGTCTGCCACGGCGCCAGCAAATTTGGCATCGACGAATAATGGCGGAGTGGAGTCCCGGGAGTTTCGCATGGGGAGTCCGACGACGAGTGTGTCACCGCCGGCATCGGCAATGAACTCTGCAAGTTCTTCCGCTTTGTCCCGTTCGGCGCCGAAGTCTGCTCCCGGCCCCCAACCTGATCCGGAGTGGTAGCTGCTCTTGAGTTTCAACCCGCGGGCCGTGAGTTCGTCACGGAAGCCTTTGACGGATCCGAAAGCCTCGACAGCCGAGGACTTGTCAGCCGGGGGAAACGTCATTTCGAACGAAGACATCCGTGCCTCGGTCAAGGCGTCAAGGATCTTTGTCCAGAGCGCGGCCGGGTCCTTGCGACGAAGAGCCATGATGTCGTCGTAGCTGTTCACGCCCCAGAAAGAGGGGTGATAGAAGGTAATGAGGTCGACGGCGTATTCGGGGGTCGTTTCCATTGAAGTCCAATCTTGTGGGGGGAGGGGTTTCGCGGAGGCGTCGCTGCACTGTTGGCGTGCCGGGCAGCGACGCAACGGCAGTTAGTGTTTGATGCCTGTATCGGCGAGGAACTTGGCCGCGACCGAAGCGGTGTCTTTTTTGTTGACAGTGACCTCGGCTAGGTAGCTGGTCAGGTTTTCGGTGGTGAGAGCCTTTGAGACGGCGTTGAGCGCCTCGGAAACGGTTGGGTTCGCCTTGTCTTTACGAATCAGGGGGACGATGTTCTCCGCTTGGAATAGGTGCTTGGGGTCATCAAGGACTACGAGTTTCTCTGACTGGATAGCCGCATCCGTCGAGTAGATGTTGGCGACCTGGATCTGGTCCTGCTGCAGTGCTCCAAGAGTGAGGGGACCGCCGGAGTCGAGGCCCTTGAACGCCTTGAAATCGATGCCGTAGACCTTCTTCAGGCCGACAAGGCCCACATAGGTTTCATCCCATCCGGCGCCCGCGCCGACAGTTAGTTCCTTGCTTACCGGGGCGAGGTCGGTGAGCGATTTGAGGTTGTATTTCTGGGCTGTCCCGGGTGTCACGGCGAGGGTGTCTTTGTCTTCGGCCGCGGACATGGGCAGCGTCTGGGTGCCGGCGGGAAGCACGCCTTGCAGCGCTCCGTAGACCTGTTCAGGTGTGGATGCTCCTTCGGGTGCACCACCCTTGACCAGGGACGAGTAGAGCGCCCCCGTGTATTCGGGCATAAGGTCGATGGAGCCGTCCTTGAGCGCGGCGAGATAGATATCGCGGGCGCCGATGTTAAAGTTTCGCTTGACTGTCAGGCCTTTGGATTCCAGAGCCTGGGCGTAGATTTCGGCGAGTAGCTCATTTTCGGGAAAAGCGGCCGAACCGATCGCGATGGTGGATGAAGAAGCATTTGCGGTGTCCGCCGCTAACGGATTCCCCGCGCAGCCTGCCAGCACGGTCGCGACCAGAACGGCAACACCGGTTACGGTGATTTTCTTGATTGACATGTCTTTGTTACCTCTCGGTTTTCGTCGCGGGTACAAGGTCCCGGACGGATGCTTCGTTGGGGATGGATTGTTTCTTCTGTTTTGTTGAGCGGCGTATCGCTCGTCCGGTTACGCCGGGCGAGACCAGGTACTTTTGGATTGCTTCGAAGGCCAGGTCGATGACGATCGCCAGTGCCGCGACAAGGACGCCTCCGGCGATCACGCGATCGTATTGGTTCAGACTCAGTCCGTAGATGAGTGGTTGTCCCAGTCCGCTCAGGCCCACATAGGCCGCCACGGTCGCTGTGGCTATGACCTGCAGCGCAGCACTCCTGATCCCGCCGACAATCAGCGGCAGGGCGATGGGCACCTCAACTCGAAAAAGGACTTGCGTGCTTCGCATCCCCACACCGCGGGCCGCGTCGACAGTTGCGCGGTCGACGGCCTGAAGGCCCGCGAATGTCGATGTCAGGATGGGTGGTATCGCCAGGACCACAAGAGCGACCATGACGGGCGTTTCACCAAGCCCCAGGATGATGACCAGCAGGCTGATGAGCCCAAACGTCGGGAGTGCGCGCCCGGCGTTGCCAAGGTTGATGGCCAGGAAAGCGAACCTGTTGGTGTGGCCGATGTACAAGCCGACAGGGATTGCCACGATCGCGGCTATCGCGAGTGCGGCAAATGTGTAGAAAAGATGTGCTCCGATGAGGGCCGGGAAGGCCCCCGCGGGACCGATGGCCCAGTTGGCGGCATCGAACAGCCACGGAACGTTGTTTCCTTTGCCGTTCATTTTGTCTTGCCTCCGAGCCGGGTCCAGGGTGTGAGGCGTCGTTGGAGCGCCACGATTGTCAGGTCACAGACGGCGGCCAGGGCGATCGAAAGGACGATTCCAACGATGACGGGTTCCAGATAGTGCAACTGCAGGCCCCGGGTGAACAGGCCGCCGAGGCCGCCGACTCCGATCAGGGCCCCGACGCTGACGATGCTGATGTTGGCCACGGTTGCCACCCTCAGACCGGCCAAGGTCACCGGCAGCGACATAGGGAGTTCAACGCTGAACAGGCGCTTTAGCCTCTTGTAGCCCATCGCAGTGGCCGCTTGGGCTACGGTTTGGTCCACGGATCGAAGCCCGTCCGCCACAACCCGTGCCATCAGGGCCACGGTGTAGATGGCAAGGGCCACCACAATGTTGATCGGATCCAGGATCTTCGTACCGATGATCCCGGGCAGGACAACAAACAGGGCCAGAGAAGGAATCGCATAGACCACGCCGGTCAGGTTTGACATGGGCCGGTAGAGCCAATTGAACCTGACCGCCAGGTATCCCAAGGGCAACGCGGCTGCGACGCCGATGATGAGGGGGACGAGCGACAGGATCACGTGCTGGAGCAGGGCTTGGAGGACCACGGCCTGATTGTTTTGGAGATACTGGATCACAGGACTGCCCTTGCCTTTTGTAGACGACGGTCGCGCAGTTGCTCAAACAACGCCTCATGAGACAGCACTCCGTCGGCGATACCGGCCTCGTTGACGCGGACCGCGACACCCACGGGTGAGCTGATAACTACGTCAGTTGCCTGACGGAGGGAAATCATCGCGTGTAAAGGTGCCGCCGATGGCAGCCGGATGACTCATCGATCCGATTCCCGGCCCGGCCCACCCCACAGGTCTCCGATGCTCGTCGACGACCAGTGTCATCCCGCTGTCCTTGAGCGAATCAAGGGAATTGACCAGGAGGGCCCCGGCCTTTTCAAAGGACAAGCTCCGGAAGCCTCTGTCCCGTCCGACAAAGTTGGCGACAAATTCATTAGCCGGGTTTTCGAGCAGCTGCTGCGGTGTGGCGAGTTGGGCGAGGTGGCCTTGCTCCCGGAAGATCGCGACGTAATCGGCCAACCTGATAGCCTCGTCGATGTCGTGCGTCACCAGCGCAATGGTCTTGCCGATCTCTCGCTGGAGCCGCAGGAATTCAGCCTGCAACTCTCCCCTCACGATCGGGTCGACGGCGCTGAACGGCTCGTCCATGAGCAGCACGGGAGGATCGGCGGCTAATGCCCGTGCTACGCCGACCCGTTGCTGCTGCCCACCGGAAAGCTGGACAGGGTACCGGTCGGCGAAACTGCTTGGGAGACCTACTGTGCCCATCAACTCAATCGCACGGCGCATGGCGTCGCTCTTGTTTACCCCCAGCAACCTCGGCACCGTTGCGATGTTCTCTGCGATCGTCTTGTGGGGAAACAGCCCGGCGTGCTGGATGACATAGCCGATGGAGCGGCGCATTACGTCAGCATCCTGGGACATGACGTCTGAACCGTCGATCAGGATCCGGCCAGAAGTTGGCTCAACCATGCGGTTGATCATCCGAAGCGAAGTGGTCTTGCCGCACCCGGAAGGTCCAACAAACACGGTGATCTTCCCGGTCGGCAGTGTCAGATGCAGATTATCCACCGCCGTGGTTCCGTCCGGGAAAACCTTGGACACTCCATCAAACTCAATCATTCTGGACTCCAGGTCCGGCGTCAGCGTGAACCGCAACGTTCGCGATTTCCCCCAGGGGATCGAGGACGGCAGGCCCTATCGGGCGCCCAGTCGACACGTGTGGGAAGTTGATCATTTTGACTTTCCTGCTCTCTAGATCTCATGGCTGCGGTCTTGAACGAGGCGACCGTTGGACCTCGCGCCCCCGGAACCCGTCGCATGGGGTCCCTGAGGCTTTTGGCCTGGACGTCCTCCCCGGGGCGGGACCGCAGAAGCTGAGTTTGAACGGGTGGCCAGCTCTAGCCGAATAGTCGGAGGTCAGTTACAGGCACGATGCTCCTTGCCGGGTTCCGGTCCGGAGCGTACGCAAGCCCGCACGATGGGCTACGGAGCCTTCCGACGGCGGTGCTTTTCGGTGTGAGACAAGACACTACCAATTATGCTGAGTTATAGCAATATTATTTTTTGGCCGGTAAGATCAGTCCCAGACCAAAGGAGCAGGACATGGATCACGGCGAAATGCACCACCACAACACAGCCCGGACTCTCGACATCCTTTACCGGAGCAGTCCCATTACCATGGCGAAGCTGAGGAAGGAGTCCGGGTTGGCCCGGCGGACGATTGAGGTAATCCTCGAGAATCTGATCGCCAAGGGGTGGGCGAAGGATAGTGAAGCCTCCGCGAAGGGCGTTCGATCAGTGGGCCGGCCCGCACGCACCTTCAGCTTCAGCTACGATGCGGCATGTATCCTCGCGATCCAGCTTGAGGCCGGACATATCAGCGCAACGGTCGCGGACCTTGCGGCCAATCCGCTCGCCGCGAGACGGCAGGTCCTTCCCATCGCAACTAGCCGCCAAGAGCGATTCCGCCTCCTCGGCGAGTGCATCGAGGTCCTGCTGACTGAGGTCGGAAGAACGCGTTCGTCCGTGCTCGCCGTCACTGTCTCGACACCGGGAATCGTCCAAGACGACGGCACCGTGGAACTGCCGTTCACGATGCCCGAGTGGTCTGGTTTCTCCCTGTCTGAGGCCGTTGGGCAGTTGTTCGACTGCCCCGTCCAGGTGGAGAACGATGCGAAATTGGCCGCTCTGGGGGAAAAGAACATCGGCGGACTGGACACGCAGGACTTCGTTTACTTGTACTCCGATAGTGAAAGGCTCGGCATCGGCCTTGTCTTGCGCAACGAGCTCCGCCGTGGTGTAGACGGCGCGGCTGGCGAGATCTCATGGGCACCAGCGCTCGGGCTGCGAAGCCTGACCAGCCCCCTGCTGGTGGACTTCGACGACGAAGGTTCCCCGAACTACCAGCCAGCGAGGGACCTGGTGGCTCGTGCGCGGGAGGGCGATGCAAGGGCGCTGGCGGAGGTGGACAAACTTGCCCAGACCCTGGCGCCGGGTATCACGGCTATCGCTTGGCTCCTGGCTCCGCAGGAGATCATCTTGGGCGGTGGTCTGGGCGAAATTCAAGACCTACTGGTGCCTGCCCTGGAGCGGATACTTCAGCGCAACGAGCGGCCGATCACGACGCTCATCCGGGGGTCGAAGTTCGGCCAGGAGTGCATCCTCAACGGGTGCCTCAGGATGTGCATCGAATCTCTCGGCGAGATCCTGTTCGAGGCCTCGGAGCTATCGACTCTGAGCGCTGACCCGGTCGTCTCGGCTGAAGCTGCACATGTTTGACGTGCCGCTCAGAGCAGGGCCCAGCATGGATTTCGGCCCCGAGCTATTGCGCGCTGGGATTGGGGAACACCGAATTGAGGGAAGCCTGCGTCCTGGTTGGATCCCCTGAGAGGGTCTAACCAGGACGCAGGGGTGGTTCGTGTCCCGGGCAATGAGTTCGGTAGTGGCCTGGCGGTGGCTGGAGGCGGTCTCCTCATTGACGAAGTCCTCTGCGTAGGTGCGTTTGCCGCCTTCGCCGAAGAAGCCGGCAAACGCGGCGTTGAGCCCCACGGCCGCAGAAGCTCGAAGTCGTTTACCATCTGGGCGTCGCTGTGGCCTTTGCCGATGGTGACATGGTCCTTGTGCATGCCGAAGCCAGTGAAGTAGAAGGGCTCGCCGTTGATGAGGAACTGAGTGCCGCGGACCTCGACGGTACGTACCCCGAAGGGCTGACTGTACGAGTCGAGCAGAACGTCGTTGTCGTGGACTTCGCGAGCCTGATGCTGTACTCCACCGATCCCGTGGTGCCTTCAAAGCCGGTGACGACAGTGACATCGTCCACCCGCGCTGACGGGTGCTGTGCAGCCAGACGCTGCGGTGCAGGCCGGCGTAGTTGTAGAAGTCGTGAAGATACCGTTGTTGGAGGCGGCCGTCCTCCGTGACCGTGAGGCTGCCTGGCGGGATGGTTGCCTGCGTGAGCCCGTTGTTCACAGACGGAACACGTGGTGTGGGGTGCGATAGCGCGCTTCCACGTACGCGACGACCTGTACCTGGAACGCGGACGCATCGATACCGCCGCGCTCTCGCCGGTAGGCCGGCTCGCCGCCGAATACACTTACGTTGAAAACGCGTTCACCACGCCACTTCCCGAAGAGACCCTCGCAGTGCTCAACGGCAAACGAATGCGGCGCATCGACGGACTCGACACCGACTTTCCCCAATCGACACACCGCTCTGGTCCCCGTCAGGATCCACCAAGCGCTCTGAGTAGCGGCATTGGCGATGTCCATCGCAACCACGGATGCTGACGGTCGTCGCCAGAACGGAATAGTCCAACGTGCCGCGGACTGCGGGTGGTCTTTTTGGTGACACTGGAACCACGCCGAGGTGTGGGACCAGCAGCCAACCCGCAGTGTGGACGCGAGATGGGAAACCAGGCGGCGCTGAGGCGCGGGTAGCTGGACCCGTTCTCTTCCAGAAATTGCACGGAGGCAAGCGCGCACGGCTCCGTGCAGGTCCACGTTCCGCTCCTGCCACAAAGCCGGGCATGCTCCCCGACAATGATGCGGAGGCTTCTTGGGCGAACCGATCGTGAACACCACAAGCGACCCTGTAACTGGACATGGGATCGAGGTCCGAGCGGTGCATGGGTGTGCCGTGACGGAGAAGTTCAACGGAGGGCTGGTGTTTCTGGCGAAGATGACGCGGATCCTCGGGCCGTGGATCGTGCTGACCCCGGGCGCATCCCGTCTCGAATCTCGGATGAGATGGGCTTGGCTGGGGCGCTTCGCCGGTCCGTGGCGGGTCGAGTGTTCCGCTGTACGGCCCTACGGTGTGCGGCTTCGCACACGAGAAAGGGCAGCGATGAGGTGACCACTGCCGGGGTGGTCTGCGCCTCGAGCATTGACCGGGCAAGTCGTCTCCGTCAGTACGGTCCTGTAGCGGATGCCGTTGCGCGCCTTGGCGATGTCCTCGGCCGCCGTGTCGCCCGTTCATAACGGAGATGCCCGGTCGATTCCTCGTCCAGCGTGGTCTCGATGACGGTCTTGGTCAGCTGTTTGAGCAGCCCATCCGGGCCGGTCAGCGCCAGGCCCTCCTCACCAACACGCGGGCGGCGCCAACCTGCCGCAGCAGGGCTGCCGCTATTCCCGGGGGCAACGGCTACGTCACTGCTTTAGGAGAACGGATACAGCTCGGCCTTCAGGATTTGGAGCTAGGGCGACCGGGAATATGGCTAAGAATGGACTTAGAGAAGCCACCGTCAACACAGATGTCTTGTCCGGTGACATAACCCGAAAGTGGGCCTACCAGAAATTCGATGACGTTCGCAATATCCAGAGGGTCCCCGATCCTTGCCAGCGGGATAATATCTTCCCTTGCTTTCTTGATTTGGGGATCGGCGTACATCTTTTCCGTCATTCCTGTATGAGTCATACCGGGTGATACAACATTCACCCTGATACCGTCAGGTGCCCATTCCAACGCGAGCGTTTGGGCCAGCATGGTCAGTGCCGCCTTGCTGGGGCTGTAAGCACCTGATCCGGCGTGTGGTAGCTGTCCAGACATTGAAGAGGTGAAGCACGCGGCACCGTGGCTGTCCCTCAAATGCGGGTAGCTTGCTTTGGCGAGCAGCCACGCGCCGCGGAGGTTGACGGAGAACATGTGGTCCCAGTCCTCAAGTGACACGTCGCAGATCGCGCCCGGGTTTGCGATACCGGCATTCGCGACCATTGCATCCAGACCGCCGAATTCGGCGACCGCAGCTCCTACAAGCTGACTTGGCACATCGGGATCCCCGAGGTCCCCCTCCAATGCTATGGCAGTGCCTCCCATTGATTGGATTGAACGAACCACCTGCTCTTGGCTGGAGTTCGATTCCTGTCCACAAACCGCAATCATCGGGTGTACGCCCCGGGCAAGAGCCGCCTCGGCGAGTCTCACGCATGCAGCCGCGCCTATGCCGCTACTTCCACCACTGACCAAAGCTCTCATTTCAACACTCCATACTAGAAGGGATTCACATAGGAATCGTTATCACCGAAAATCTCGATAGGAGAGACTAGGGCTGCAGATGTCGTTTGACACTTTCGATTCGCAGGGTGAATCTGCCATTTTACTTTCTTCAATACCCTGGCTGATTGTACAGCCGTGATTTCCGTCAGGGATTAGTTCTCTAGCTCCCAGCCTTGATCTTGGAGGTCCCGCATTGCTTTTTTGAATTCGTGCACGGGGTTCTCTTCGCGAATGATCTCAAGAACAACATTATTGACGCCGCAGGTTGCCTTGACGGCTTTGCCTAATCCGTTCCAGTCGATCACTCCGGTACCGATTGGATCATGCCCCCAGGTCTCCATGCCGGTGTCGGAAATATGCACAAGGCCAATGTATTCGTGGTGGGAGAGCAGGCTATCAACGGGGTCCTCACCTATGTATGCTGCATTGGCGACGTCGTATACGATCTTGACTGAATCGTCGTTTACAGTATTTACGATGCCCGCCAGGTCCTGGATGGTGGGGGTGAAGCAGTATGGGGTATTTTCGAAAAGCAACCTCGCGCCGGCCTGTTTGGCGAGCGGAATGAGGTTTTCCAGACTCTCGTACATCCACCCGTAGGTCTTTTCGAGTGAGGGTGAGATCATGGGGCGTCGTGTGCCGGGGGATATCACGACCTCGCGGACGTCCCAAGCTGCAGCCAGGTCGATCACCGACTTGATGTGCTCGATGCTCTTGCGGCGCATGTTGGCGCCAGGGCTGGCCAAATTGATGTCATATCCGCCGGCATTCAGGGACCGGATTCTTGCGCCGTAGTCGTTGAGCCTTGCATGGATTGCAGAACGCTCCGAGTCCGATAATTCATCAGGCCAACAATGTGGAGAGCTCACCGGAACTTCAAAAGTTCGATAGCCATTCTCGACTAGTTCGCCGATCGCATCAATTGCCGTAGATGACCATAGATAGGAAAATGTATTAATAATCATAAAGTGCTCCTTCTCAGTTCTGCGCCTATGGAAAGGGCTGTTACGTCCCAATTCAAATGTGAATTTCGAGTCTGACTCAGGGGGATCGTCCGCTGGATGCGCGGGCGGCTCGAAGGGCCCCGGAGCTGAATGCCGCCTTTTTTGCCCGATCGAGCCGCCACGGATTTATTGGGACTAAGCGGACCTAGCGGGAGCGCTTTTCCTCGGTTGCCGGCGATGGGGCCGCCAGTAGGTGCTCGCCTTCAAGTACCTCGGCGTCAGCAAGCGCAACGGTGGCGCGGCCGGCCCGGCTGCCAGTCTCCGGGAGAGTGAAGTAGACGATGAGGCACAGGGCGACGACGACAATCATGTAGACCGCGACAAGCATGGGCTGTCCGGCGCCCACGAACGCAGCGGCGATCAGTGGCGCGGTGCCACCGAAGACGGCGATGACGATCTGGTGTGCAAACCCGATGCCGGAGACCCGTACCGCGGCGGGAAACAGCTCGGCCTGAATGGTCGGGTAGACGGCCTGCCAGATACCGAGAACCACCCACCCGGACGCCGATACCAGAACGTAGACGCCAAAGCCTGGCTGGTTCAAAAGGAGGAGGAGGGGGTAGAAGAGCACGATCATGCCAATGGCACCGACGATTGGAAAGATCTTTCGTCGGCCGAGGCGATCTGAGAGCGCACCGCAGATTGGCACGATCACAACGAGCAAAGCCAGCCCAATGACGTTCCCGGTCAGCGTGGACGCAAGGTCCCGGCCGCTGGTCAGCTTGGCGTAGGTGGGGAGGAAGGTGGCCCAGGTGTAGTAGGCCACGGCCGGGGCGGAGAGGGCTGCTGCCTGCAGCAGCGCCTTGGGGTGTTCGCGAAGCAGGTCCATCAGGCGGGCCGCCGCGGACTTTTGATCGACGAGGGCGGTTGCCTCGAACTCGGGGGTCTCTTCTGCGCGGGCCCTCAAGATGAGGCCGACGACGCCGAGGATGCCGCCCGCGACGAACGGGATGCGCCAACCCCAGGCGGCAAGGTCCGCCGGGGCAAAGACTGATGTCACCATGGCCGCGGCGCCGGTCGCCGCAAGAGTCGCGAGACCGCTCGCCGTGTTGGAAAAGGAACCGAACAGGCCTCTCCGGTTCGCGGGAGCGTGTTCGACCATGAAGGCGATGGCGCTCTGCGCTTCACTGCCGGCCGAGATTCCCTGGAGGATGCGTGCCACCAGGAAAAGAATCGGAGCTGCATAGCCGATGGTCGCAAACGAGGGTGTGAGGCCGATGATTAGAGCACCGAGCGCCATTCCGGAGATGGACAGCGTCAGGATACGCCGCCGGCCGAAACGGTCGGCCAGCGGAGAGATGATGACTCCGCTGAGCGGGCGCACAACAAACCCGACCGCATATGTGAGCAGAGCCGCGATGAGGGAGGCAAACGAGGAACCGCTTGGAAATATCTGGGTTGAGAACACCGCTGCGAGCAGCCCGTAGATGTACCAGTCGTACCACTCGACGAAGTGGCCGATCGTTCCGGCCACCATATTCACGTTGCGGCGAGGGCGGGCGGACACTTCCGCAAATCCCGAAGCGCCAGGACTGCCGAAGGCTTGTTGTGAGGTCTTCATTGAACTCTCCATGCTTTGAAGTTTATTGAGGGGATGCCGGGAGGAGCCCGGCGCAATTGATGATCCTTGCGGCTGCCCTTACAACAGCGTCTCCAGCGAGCCGCGGCGATGAGATCGATTGCTGAGATCGGTTGCAACAAGAATACGGACGGTAAAAGTGCCTGTCAACGTCTTGTCGCTGGGTTTAAGGTTTCTTGGCATTGCCTGCATTCGTCCGGGAGGACAACGAGGCCAATACGGGAAGCGGCGGTCTAGATTTCACCCGCTGCAAGGAGTGGTGATTCGTTATTGAAGTCGAGGAACCGCACTCCGGACCAGGCGCACTCCAGACTCCCGTACACCGACCAGTAGTCATCCCAATGGGAAAGTTTCCATTGGTCCCGTTCCAGGCCCCGCCGGGTGAGCCTGGCGCGGAGAACGTCTTGAGGAACGCGGACCCGTATTACGGTTATCTCGGCCGAGGGCCAGTGGAAGTCCTCCGCCGCACGGGTTATGTAGCCCGCCTCTCCGAAGTAGGCCCCGAAGGGAGCGTCAAGGACCACTGATCGGCCAAGGCGCAGATTTATCCCGGCCACATCCATGAGAGTCTCGTACTCCAGCGGCAGCAGGTTGTCGCGGTAGTAGTCGTTGGATTCGCGGTCCGTGGGATCATGCCCGGTGACGGTCAGCGCGAACTCGACGAATCGGCCGCTGACCCGATCCTTGTCCAGGTACGCAGCCCCATGCTCTCTTGCTGTTCGCTGGGCAACCGTCGTCTTTCCGGATCCGGCAGGCCCGATGACGATGAAGACCTTGGGAGTCGTCACTTTCGGGCCTCTGCCACCGCCGATAGAAATGCCCGGGCTGCCCCAGTGACACGGGAGAAATCGCCGTCCGGTTGCCATGCTTTCGTCACGTAGCTGCCGACGCCGACGCTTGCCACGCCTGCCGCAAACCATTCGCCCACATTGTCCAGGGTTACGCCACCTGCCGGCATGATAGGCAGATGTGCCAGCGGTGCGAGCACGGCCTTCGCGTAGGCGACGCCGCCCGCCTCGGTCGGGAAGAGTTTGAGGATGTCGGCGCCTGCCTCGGCGGACTCAACGAGCTCGGTCGGGGTGTAGGCCCCGCTGATAGTTGGTATCTGGTACCGGTTAGCGGTACGGATCATCGCGGGGTTCAGTTGCGGACTGACCAGGAAACGAGCGCCGGCGCGGATGCACTCGTACGCCGAGTGCTCGTCCAGCACGGTTCCGGCGCCGATTGCCACGCCGCTGGGCCCATGTTTCGCGGCGAGCCGACGGATCACCTCTACGGCGCCGGGAATTGAAAGCGTGATCTCAAGTGCCCGGAACCCTCCTTCGATGGCGGCTTCCGCAACATTTTCGGCAAGCTCTGCGTTCTCAAGGCGGACGATGAGTACCGCCCCCGACTCGTCGATTGTTTGCAGGGTGCGCAGTTTGTTATACATGCTGTCCTCTCTCCGGCCGGGTGCCACTAACGCCTAGAGCGGCCCGGCCCTTGTTGTGTTTGGTTCCGTTGACAAACTCTCCCACCATCCATAGTGTTATTGCAACCGATCTCAGCAACCGATCTCATACGAGGGGGTATCGCGGTTGACTAATGTACGCACAATCGTTCTGGGAGCTTCCCATTGGCATGTTCCGCTCTGCGCGCCGGCTATTGCCGAAGAGCACGAGGTCATAGGAGTCGGTGACGACGATGTTTCCCTCATGCAGGTTCAGGAGCTGGCTAGGGTCTGGGAGGCGCCGGTTGAAGGCGACTGGCAGAAGCTGGTTAGTCTCCCCGACGTCGGACTCGCATACGTTTTTGGTCCCCATGACGGAATGGCTGAAAAGTGCCTCGCCCTGATCGAGCGCGGCATTCCATTCGTCGTGGAAAAGCCGCTGGGCACTTCCCTTGAAGAGCTTTCTGCAGTGCGTCAAGCCGCCGAGGCGGCCGGCGTGCCTGCCACCGTCCCGCTGGTCCAGCGCGGCGGACCCACCGACGAATGGCTTGCCAAGGCAGGGCGCCCAACGTATCAGCGGACCTCGTTTATCGCTGGCCCACCATCCCGGTATTTCGACAATGCGAACCCCTGGATGCTCGACCCGGTCAAGGCGGGCGGGGGTTGCCTGGCCAACCTGGCACCGCATTTTGTTGATCTGTTCCTGCGGGGCAGCAATGAGTCCGCTGCACACGTGGACTCCCGGCTGTCATCGGTTCTTCACAACCAGGCTGTCGAGGATCATGCCAGCCTCATCATCACGACACCGGAGGGACGGGAGGCCATTGTGGAGGTTGGCTACGCATTCCCTGGCTCGCCGCTTAAGCGCTACTGCAGCTTCACCTCAGCCGGTGAGGCAGGGTTCGCCTCCGTTGATTCGGACGGCACGGCTACCTTCACGGCACTGGACGGCACCACGGAGGTCGAGAAGATCAATGTGGACAGCGACCCGCTTTATGATGCGTTCGTGCGCAGCGTCGCCCGGACGCTGGATGATGGGTTCCGGGGCCTGACTACGCTGGCCCAGCTCGAAAATGTCATGCGCCCCATTTGGCAGGCGTACGACAACCAGCACGGAGGAAGAGAACATGCCTGACTTGAGTATCGACGTCGTTGCAAAAGCCGCCGGTGTCCACCGGTCAACGGTCTCCCGGGCGTTCTCGCGCCCCGAGGCGGTGAAGAGTGAGACGCGGGAGCACATCCTCCGGGTTGCCGAAGGACTCGGCTATACGATGAGTCCACTTGCCCAGGCGCTCCGTCGTAAGACCAGCACCTTCATTCCGCTGATCGTCCCTGACATCACAAACCCGTTCTTTGCAGAACTTGCCAAGACGATGACACAGGCAGCTGACGACCGTGGCTACCAGTTGCTGCTCTGCGTCACCAATGGCGACCCTGCCAAGACCGACGGGTACTTCACTGCCATGCAGGCGATGTATGCCCCCTTCGGGATCGTGGCGCCGTCAACAAAGGTCGATACCGAGGCGCTTAAACGTTTCGACTTCGGGCATAAGGTTGTCGTAATCGACCGCGTGGAAGGGGACGATACCGTTCCCACCGTCACCGTCGACAGCCGCCGCGGCATCAAGCTGGCTCTGGATCACCTGCACTCTCTGGGACACACCTCCATCGGCTACGTTTCCGGCATTGCCGGGACGCACACCGCCCAGGACCGGATGGACGCGTATCTGGAGCTAACGGCCCAGAGCGGCAGTATGCCTGTCGTGCTGGACAGCGGATCGGATCTTGACGCGGGCACTCGCGGTGCAGAGCACTTCCTGGAAATGGAGAACCCCCCAACGGCCATCATTGCAGCCAATGACATGGTGGCCTTTGCGGTGATTTCGGCCCTCGGCCGAAGCGGTATCCGGGTACCGGAAGACGTATCCGTCATCGGGTTCGACGGTCTCGCTCTTGGTGCCCGGTTCAACCCTGCGTTGACGACCATCCGGCAGCCGATCGCCGACATGGGACATATTGCCATCGAACTCGCCGAGAAGCAGATCGCGGATGGCTCGGTAGACCATATCGTCCTCGAACCTGAGCTCCTGGTGCGCCGCTCCACGTCGGGACCACGCAAATGACCGGGGGACAGGGCTCGGTGCTCCGGCGTCTGCCAGGACTCCAGCACACGGACCATGTCGGCCTGACGGTGCCAAACCTTGAAGACGGCATCCGGTTCTTCGTCGAAGTCCTCGGGGCTGAAGAACTGTACCGCTCCGAACGCGGGCCCGATGAAGGATTCATGCCCGCCAACTTCGAAGTGCCGGCAGATGCCAAGCTCACGCTTGCCATGCTGCGCTTGCCGCCGAACCTCAATATCGAGCTTTTCGAGTGGAGCAGCGCTGAGCGGCGGGAGACGCCACCGCGTCATTGCGACGCCGGAGGGCACCACTTGTGCTTCGTCGTCGACGACGTCGACGAAGCCATCGCTGTACTGCAGGAAACACCTGGGGTGCGGGTGCTCGGTGAGCGCAAGGAAGTCGCCGGCGACAGCCCGCGCGTAGCTGGCAACCGCTGGACCTACTTCGTCACCCCCTGGGGACTGCAGATGGAAATCGTGGACCGATCCCGCGTCGCAGCCCCGCCCCGGCTGGTCGGTCCCGCGGACTGGACGGCAGCTCCAAACACTTCAGAAAGGACATGAACAATGCGGCTAGCGGGTCACACACTAGGTACCCCGAACCACACGGTTCCTCAAGCACTTGGTCTCTTCCGGGCCGCAGGGCTCGATGCCGCCGAGGTCATCTACCAGGATGACTACAAGTCCGGCTTGCCCTTGGGGGACCGGCGCTCGGCCATGGAAGCGCTGAAAGCGGCCGAAGGCGAAGGCGTACCAATCGTCGGTCTGACGCCTTACACCACCGCTATCAACTCACTCGACGACGCCGAATGGCACAAAGCTGTCGACGAATTCCGTGGGGCCATAGACACCGCACAACTGCTCGGCGCCGACCGCGTCCGTGTCTACGCTGGTTCCTGGCACCCCGGAGACACCGATCACGCCGGGCGGTGGGGACAGTTGCGGAAGGCGCTGGAGACCCTTGCCCCCGAAGCCCAGCAGGCCGGCGTCCGCCTTTGCGTGGAGAACCATTTCGGCACCATGACCCAGACGGCAGCGGACACAGCGGCCCTGGTCCGGGAAATTGCCCAGCCGTCCGTCCGGGTGCTCTATGACCAGGCGAACCTGACGTTCACGCACGACGAAAACTACGAAGAAGCCTTCGCTGTTCAAGGAGACCTGATCGGTCACGTCCACGTGAAAGACCTTGTTTTCACGGATCCCAACGCGGCCTTCCGTGCCACGGAAACGGCCAGGGTCAACGCCTCAGAGCGGGCCGTACGGTCCCGCGTTGTTGGAAGCGGCGTCGTTCCGTGGTCCCAGATCCTCGCCGCTCTGCTTCAGCACGGCTACGACGACGTACTGAGCATCGAGCTTGAATACCGTTGGCACCCGCAAGACCTCCCCGCACCCGAGGACGGATTCAAGGAATCCGTCGCCGTTCTGCGCTCAATGCTCACTGATCCGGCCAAAGTAAGGAACGCCTGATGAACGCCAACCGCCTCCGCGTCGGCGTTATCGGCGCCGGAAACATCGCCACCATTGCCCAGCTTCCCACCCTCGTGCAACGCGATGACGTTGAACTGGCTGCCTTGGTTTCCCGGCGCGAGGATCCAAGCAGCCTGGTCCGGCGCTGGGGCTTCAACGCTGCGTACAAAACGGTGGAGGACATGCTGGCCGCACAGGAGCTGGATGCGGTTTTCGTTTTGACCCCGCGTTCCGAGCACGCCCACGCCGTCCAGCTATGCCTCAGCCGTGACGTCGACGTGTTCTGCGAGAAGCCCCTGGCTCCGGCAACCGATGAAGCGGAACGTCTGGCCGATCTCGCCGACGAGCGGGGACGGATACTGATGGTTGATTTCAACCGCCGGTATGCACCCGTCTACACAGCCGGGCGGGAAGTCTTTGGCACCAACGGCGCCACTTTCTGCGTCGCCCAGAAGAACCGACCTGGATCGGAATACCGCGCGACATTCGAGAACGCCATTCACATGGTCGATCTGCTCCGCTGGTATTGCGGCGGGGAACCCGTGGATGTCGCCGCGCATGCAGCTGGCAATGACCAGTGGGAAGAAGACGGGGTCGCGGCCGTCATCCGCTTCAGCACGGGCAACACCGGAGTGCTGATGGCAGCTCGAACCGCCGGTGCCTGGAATGAAAAACTGGACGCCTACGGCGACGGGAAGACCGTCGAGGTCAGGGCACCGGAGACGGTTTCGACGACTGTCAAGGGAGTCACCACATCCCGGGAACTCAGCGCCGAGGCGTTTGGCTGGGCCACTGCGACAGACACTCTGGGCTTTTCTGCCGCCGTTCACCATTTCCTCGACCGGGTCGCCGACCGGGCGCAGCCGCTGACCTCAGGCCGCGAAGCTGTCTACACCCAGCGCCTGCTCGACCAGATCCTCGCTGCCTCCGGCTTGCCGACAGAGGAGCAAGCCGGTCGGGAATGGGCCAGCCATGCGGTAAACGCAAGCTAAGTCCAACCGAGCTTGAACAAACCTGCTGAAAATAGGGAGGTGCCGACATAGCTCAACTACGCCTCCGTCAGGGCAGATCACAAACCGGGGGAGCGGTGAGCCAACCGCTGCGCGGCGGGCTCACCGCTCTTGCTGGCATCCTGCTGGTCGCATTCAGCGCCAGAGAAGCGGTTTCGGCGGTGTCCCCACTCCTTCGTCCAATAAGCGAGGACATTCCCCTCGACGCCGTGACGACAGGGACCCTGGGCATGCTGCCGACCGCCGGCTTCGCCGTGATGGGGTTCGTGGCCCTTCCACTCCTGCGGCGTATCCAGCTCGAACACCTGCTGCTGGCCTCGATCCTGCTTACAACACTGGGCCAGGTCGGCCGCGCACTGGCAGGTAACGTCCCGGCCTTTTTGGCCTTTACCGGGATCGCAATGCTGGGGATCGGGGTGGCTAATGTCCTCACTCCGCCTCTGCTGATGAAGTATTTTCCCGACCACATGTGGATCGTCGCGGGGCTCCACGTAACACTCCTAGGGGCAAGCACGGCCGTGGCCGCCCAAGGTGCCATACCCTTGTCCAACCTCTATGACTGGCGGTTCTCCATTGGCATTTGGGCTGTGTTCAGCGCGGTCGCCGCCGTGCCTTGGCTGGTTATTCTTGCAGGCAAGCAGGATGGTGCCCGGTCCGAGTCACCGCCGGTCAGGCCACATCCCGCTACAAGCGCGGTCAAACCCTGGGGATCATCAATTGGCTGGGGTGCTGCACTGATCTTCGCAGGGTTCTCAAGCAATACTTTTGCGGCACTCACGTGGCTTCCGGCCGTTCTTGTCGACAGGGGAATGAGTCAGGAAACGGCGGGATCCATGCTGGCGGTCTATTCAATCCTCGCCCTGCCTGTCGCCCTGGTTGTGCCACTGGTAGTAGTGAAAATGCCCCGCCCGCTACCCGTGGCAATCCTCTTTGTCATCGCATTCGCTGTAGGTTACGGAGGCATCATCTTTGCTCCACCCGCCACCGCGCTGCTGTGGGTCGTCATCGCCGGGCTCGGACAAGGCGTGTACTCGTACGCGTTCACGATGATCAATAAGCGAACACGAACGCAAGACGGTTCAGGGGTGCTGTCCGGGTTCGCCCAGGGAGCCGGCTATGCACTCGCGAGCGGCGGCCCGTTCCTTTTCGGTCTGCTGCATGATCCGGGGGACGGGTGGCTGCCTTCGTTCGGCATGCTCGGAGCCTGGCTCCTGGTGCTTTTGGCAGGAGCCCTGATGGTGAACAAGCCGCGCCTGCTTGAAGACGAACGCGGCCAGGAAAGCCCCGCCCAGAGACATCCTTGACAGACGCTTTTCACGACCATATGTTTGTTGCAATCGATCTCAGCAACCGATCTCAAAGGAGAGGTTCGATGTTTAACTGGTTCATTTCCGGCCTGACCTTCGGCGTCAAACTATGACCCCGCTGGCCCGTGCCCCCCGCGTCGCCGTCGTCGGAGCGGCCGGCTGGGCGGGATCACGGCACGCGCGGGCATTGGCCGCGGCAGGTGCCAAGGTCACCATTCTGGTGGAGAAGGACGATCGCGGCTTCGACCTCGCTCAGGAGCTGGACGCACAGTTGGTGGCCAGTCCTGCCGAACTCCACCCAGAAGACTTGGACCTGGTGGTCGTAGCGCTGCCGACGACGATTCAGCCGGGCATTTGCGCAGATCTGCTGCACAGGGGATTCCGCGTGCTGATGGAAAAGCCGGTGGCACCAGATGCCGAAGGTGGTGCCGTCCTGGCTGCCGCTTCAGGGCTGAACGAGAGACTCATGGTCGGATATACGCTTCATCAGCATCCTGCCGCGTCCCTGGTCGCTCAATGGGTCAAAAGCCAGGACGTGATCGCCGTGGCAATTCGTTCCGTGGCGCACAAACAAAGCATCAACTCATGGCGCGCTGACCCGAAGGAAGGCGGCGTCGCTGTTGTGAATGGCATTCACGCCATTGAATTGGTCTCATCATGGTTCGGCGGCGACCCGAAGGTACTGGCCACCAGTGCCAGCAGCAGCATGTATGGATCCCCTGTGGCGGAGCACGTTATTTCCACCCTCGAGTTTCCTGAGGGTGTAGTGGTCACGTTGCAGAGCTATTGGTGTCCCTGGCAGGAGCCTCAAGGTCTCAATCAGGGTGACTGGAGCCTCACTATCGATGTCCTGGCCACTGACGGCCGGATGTTATGGTCCAACGATTCCCTCCACGTGTGGGAGCGTGACGGTGCCCATTATGAAACAGCCTTCGAGCCCTCCGACCTCTTCCTTCGCCAGGCGAAGACGGCCCTGAAGTTCTGCGTGGGCGGAACCCCTCCGGTTTCCTTCGCCCAAGCACTCCGTGCTACAGAAATCGCCGATGCGGTCCTGGCAGCGGCACCATTCCGGGCCAAGGGCATCGGTCGCACCCTCACATCATCCAAAACCTAATCCACAGCCGACCGTTGACTGAACAACCTCAACTAAGGAATTTAGCCATGAAGCGAGCAAGCCACGCCATGACCGCAGGAGAACTGCGGTGCTCCCGCGCCCGGAGCGGAGAGAACCGATGAGCCTCAAAGACCAGGTGGTCCTGGTAACCGGGTCCAGCGGGGGAATCGGGGACGCAGCTGTCAGCGCGTTCACAGCTGCCGGTGCCACCGTCATTGGCGCTGATCGTTCCCCTAAAAAGGACCAGACCTTAGGGGCCTTCTATCCCCTCGACATCACCTCGGAAGAACAGTGCGCAACGGTTGTGCAGGACATCGCGGCCCAATATGGCCGCATCGATGTCCTCGTCCATGCGGCAGGAGTGCTCGGCACCACCCCCGACATCATGGAGACAACCACCGATGAGTTCGACTCCATTCTGCGGATCAACGCCTCTGCGACATTCTCGATGGTACGAGAAACAGCCAAGTCCATGCTTGAGTCCGGCACGGCCGGCGCCATCGTGGTCTTATCCTCCGTGGCGGCCAAAGAAGCACGCCTCAACTATCTGCCCTACAACGCAAGCAAGCTCGCCGTCCTGCACATCATGTGGTCCTTCGCCGAATTGCTTGGACCTCAGGGCATCTCTGTCAACGCCATCGCGCCAGGTCCGGTGAACACGCCCATGTGGGCACAGTTCGCCAAAGATTCCGGCCCCGATGCAGCCGCCAACCGGGCGAAGAGGGCGGCACAACTGCCGATGCGCCGGTTTGCCGAACCCGATGAAGTTGCCCGCGCCGTCCTTTTCCTGGCTGATCCCGACAACCGCTACATCACGGGCGTGTCCCTCGACGTGGCAGGCGGAGCACATCTGGGAATTGGAACCTGACCCCCTGCGCCTTGCCTCGCAATCATGGAGGCTCCTTCACTCATCTTTGAGCAGATATTTCGATCCAGCCAGGAACTAGGGGTAAAAAATGCATACAGCAATCCGTCATCATCACACTGCTCTGCACGTTGCAGACCTGGAACGCAGCGCCCGGTTTTACGTCGAAGGGCTCGGCTTTACCCGTTTGAATGAATGGACGTCAGGCCCGTATGTCGGCGAGCTGTACGGCCGTCCCAACGTCAAGGTCAAAGCAATGATGCTCACCGCCGGTGACGGGACTTTCTGTCTGGAACTGGTCCAAGTTGAGGATCCTCCGCCCGCCGTTGATCCGTCGGAAGCGCAGCCTGGCACGGCACATCTTGCCTTCACGGATGTCGACTTGCGCAAGGTCTACGCGAGAACGACGGAGCTCGGGTATAGGGCCTTGTCCGAACCGGTCGCACCAGCGTCCGGACCGGTTGCAGGGGGTCTGCTGATCTACCTTCTCGATCCAGATGGAAATCGCGTAGAGCTTATTCAGTCGCCCGACTGGCGCTCGAGCGAAGACTCGTAGGTCACTCGCTCCTCCGTAGCCTATTGGCGGGCAGGGTGCACCCTGCCCGCCAATTTTGCTGCCTTCTGAGGTTCTTTGGAAAGTGCGGCTGAACGGCGGCTTCAGCTACCCCTTGACACCACCGGATGTCATTCCCGCGACGAACCAGCGTTGAAAAGCCAGGAAGATTGAGAGTACGGGGATGAAAGCAATGACGATGAACGCGGCGAAGAGTCCCCAGAAGCTACCGAAGCCGGTGGTGATGTATCGCACTATGCCGTTCTGGACCGTCTTCATGTCTTCCGTGGTGGCGAGGACGGTGCCCACAAGGAAGTCGTTCCAAACGAATACAAAGATGAAGATTGCCACGGCCGCGATACCGGGCCGGATGAGTGGGAGGATGATGCGCCACAAAATCTGCATACGGGAGCAGCCATCAATTGCCGCTGCTTCCTCGATTTCAACGGGTATGTTCTCGATGAAATTCCGCAGAAACAGGATGGTTTGTCCACAGATGATTGCCGTGTAGACGATGATCAGCATTGGGTAGGTGTTGATCAAGGCGGTCTTGACAAACATTGAGTACAGCGCGATGAAAACCACGATCGCCGGGACCATGGACAGGACCAGAATCCCGGTCATCAAAGTTTCCATGCGGCGGCTCCGGTACCGCGTGGCCACATACGCTGCCGGGATGCAAATGGCCAGGGCAAGGACAATAGAGCCGCCCGCATAGATGAGGGAGTTTGCGAAAAAGCGGATGTTGGTCGACGTCAGGAGACCAACATAGCCCTCGGAAGAGAATGGGGCCGGTATCCACCTTGGCGGGAATTCAAGGGTGCTCGAAGCGGTCTTGAGCGATGTGGATACAATCCATGCGACCGGAGGAAGCACGACCGCGGCGGACAGAATGATGTACGCCCAGACCGGGACTGCGCGAATGAAATTGCCCAGGCGTCGCTGGCGGCGCGGGGTTGTGATGCTCACAGGCTTTCCTTCCGTCGGAAGCGAATGGCGACGAGAGTCAGGACGATATTGACGGCGAAAAGCAGGATTGCCGTTGCAGATGCTCCGGAGAGATCAAACTTGTCGAACATCTGGTTGTAGACACGCATGGACAACGTCTCTGTAGACCCGATGGGGCCCCCTCTCGTGGTGACCAGGATTATGGTGACCATCTGCACGTACAGCATGAGAAGAACGACGACGACGGAGACGATGGTGTTGCGTAAGTAGGGGAGTGTGATGTTCACAAACCCGTGCCAGACACCTCCACCATCTACTCTGAGGCTTTCGCGGAGCTCTTCAGGAATCGTTTGAAGGGCGCCCAGGAAGAGGAGCATGGCTTGCGGGTAGGACCACCAGGCAGTCATCAGGGTTACTGCAACTAGCGCACTGGTCGGTGATGAGAACACATCAGTAGGACCGAATCCGAGGGATCTGGTAATCGCAGAAGCAGGACCGTAATTGGGATTGAGGAACCAAAGCCAGATTGTTCCTGCAGTGGCCTGGGACATCAGCCAAGGCAGCAGGAAGAGGCTCCGGACGGAACGCTTGAAGCGGTGAAGATTGTTGAGCACGATCGCCGACAGAAGTCCTGCCGGCAGTGCGATAACCAAGGAGCCGATCGAGAAAACCAAGGTTGTCCATATGCGGCTCGGCAGGTCGGAGTCTGAGAACAATCGGACAAATGAATTCAGCCCCGAGAACTTGCCTATCTGGTAATAGGTTGTCTCGTGGAGGGCCGTCCACGCTGTGTAGATGAGCGGCCCCACAAAAACAAAGAGGAAGACGGCGCTGACGGGGGCGACGTAGAGCCATACAATTCGATCCCTCCGGACCCGGCGAATAGTTTCGACGCCTGAAGGGGAAGACACGGTCCTGCGTGGGCGTGTGGGGCTTTTTGTTGACATTATCTATGTTCCTTCCGAGGGGAGCCTGATTTCGTCAGGCTCCCCTGATATCGGGCGGCTACTTCTTGTTGGCCGCATCCTGCGCGGAACGGATAAAGTCGTCGCCTGAAAAACCTTTGAGGGTCAGTTTCTGCCCGGCTTGGGAGAGGCCAGTGGCAAGCGCGGTCCATGTGTTGGAATAAGTGCGTGGTTTACTGTTGGCCTTGACGTAGGCTGCGATGTCGTTGACGGTCTTTGCCTCGGGAGTGGAGAAAAACGGTTGCTGGTAGGTGGCTGCCCTGGTGGGTACCTCACCGCCCGTTGCCATTAGGGCACCGGCCTCCGGCCCGGTCATGTACTCAATAAACTTCCAGGCGGCCTCGGGGTTCTTGCTGCCATTGCCTATGCCCAAGGTCCACCCAATGGTGGTACCTGTCGTGTCGCCAGTACTGGCTTTAGGCAAGGCCGTCCACTTAAGGTCTTTGTTCTGCGAGCTGAAGGAAACCGCTCGCTCCGTGCCCAAAACTGCCATGGCGACCGTGCCGCTCGCCATGCCGTCAGCTACGGTGCCGTAAGTGTCTGAAACGACGTTGCTACCCAGAGCCTTTGCGTCCCTGAGCTTTGCAAGGAAGTTGCCAAATTCGATTCCTTTGGCCGTCGCGAAATCCGCTTGTCCATCTTTGTTCCAGATTTCTTGGTCAACCTGTGTCATGAAGCAGTTGAAGAAGGTGCTGATAATAGCCGAGTTGTCCGTGTCCGAGAAGCCGGTCCCGAAGCCGGTGAATCCTGCGGCGGCAGCTTTCTGAGCCACGTCGACAACCTGGTCGTACGTGGTGGGAACGGTCGCGCCGATCTGGTTAAGGATCTTTTGGTTGTAGTAGAGGGCGCAGGTTCGATATTCATACGGCACGGCAACTGGTTTGCCGTCAGGGCCAGCAAGAGTGTCGGTCGGACGAAGCCAGTCACTCACCTTGGAAGCAGCTTCAGGCAGTGGTGCGTAGACGCCGGCAGACGCCATCTGCGGAACGACGGGGGTGTACATCTTGAAGACGTCAGGAGCCTGACCTGCTGCCGCGGCTTGCGGCAGTCTGTTCAACATGTCGCCAAGCGAGACGACGGAGAGGTTGATCTTGATATCCGGGTTTGCCGCCTCAAACTTGGCAATGTTTTCCTTTAGGGCCTTCGAGCGCGGATTAGCCTGGCTGGGATCGAGGAAGTCCCAGTAATTGAGCGTCACGGGTCCTTTGGGTTCCGAAGCTGAGGGGGAGCAGCCACTGAGAGCGAGGCCGGCTACGACGGCTGTGACGAGCGCCAAGCTCCATCGCTTTTTGATCATGAATTTCTCCTGAGAACTGGTTTGCCGTTGCGGGAGCATGCCGTGCTCAATCGACGCCTACTAAACGAGGGCCACCGACGGTTGGGAGGAGCCAGTTGATCATCGAGTCTCTCCCTTGAGATCGGTTGCATTTACGAAATTAGCAGTGAGATCGGTTGCTGAGATCGGTTGCAATAAACTTAGGACTGGAGGCTGGCTCTGTCAAGGGAGCATTTGACGCGGAATTGGGAAGTCTGAATTTGTCGATTAGATCCAGTATCTTGGGGCTGGTCGCCCTGTATCGTTTCGAAGTGCACTCCAGAGAGGCCCGAGCCATCCAAGCGGGCGCCTGGCCGATCTCAAGGGGCTCTCACTGACTCACTACTTTGCCGCTCGCAGCGGGCCGGGACTTCCGAGGCTTCTTGCCCAGTACTTGTTGCCGCCGCCGGATTAGGCGGCTCTCGGTTCGTTGCACTTCATTTTTTCCCTGGCTCCGCTCCGGGCCAAGTACACGAGCGATCTGCCGCTGCTACGAACAAAGAAACCAGTGTGGACAGACACCGACCGGACTGCTCAGGATTCTTCATTTTCCGCCACATCCCAGTGCGTCCAAGGCCCTGGAATGCCGCGGTCCGTGCCTCCCAACTGGCTGGCAGTTGTTGTCGTTCTGGGGGGACTGTCCGTTTAACGGTGGATTCGGGATTGGCATTTAGTTGATTCTTCCTTCGAAGGTGATGGCGAAGGCGTTGAGGGCCGGTTTCCATCGCATGGCCCATCGTGCCCTGCCTTTGCCGGCGGGGTCCAGTGCCCTGGTTGCCAGGTAAAGGCACTTCAGGGCGGCCTGCTCCGTCGGGAAGTGACCTCTGGCCCGGACCGCGCGCCGGTAGCGGGCGTTGAGCGATTCGATGGCGTTCGTGCTGCAAATGACCCGCCGGACTTCGACGTCATAGTCCAGGAACGGCACGAATTCACTCCACGCGTTCTCCCACAGACGGGTGATCGCCGGGTACTGCCGACCCCATTTGGCGGAGAACTCCACGAAACGTTCCTTGGCTGCGGCCTCGGACGGTGCCGTGTAGACCGGGCGCAGGTCACGTGCCACTTCGTCCCGGTACTGCCGGGCCGCGAAGCGGAAGGTGTTGCGGATCAGATGGACAATGCAGGTCTGGACCACGGCCCGCTCCCAGACGGTGTTGATGGCCTCGGGCAGGCCTTTGAGCCCGTCGCAGACGCTGATGCAGACATCCTCCACGCCCCGGTTCTTGATCTCAGTCAGCACGGAGAGCCAGAACTTGGCGCCTTCCCCGCCGTCGCCCGCCCACAGGCCCAGGATGTCCCGTTCACCGCCGGTGCTCACCCCGATCGCGACATAGACCGGGCGGTTCGTGACCTGCCCGTCGCGGATCTTGACGTGAATCGCGTCAATGAACACCACCGGGTAGACCCGGCGGTTTCCAGGGGCCGGTTTTGCCACTCGACCATCTCGGCAATGACCTTTTCGGTGATCCGGGAGATCGTGTCCTTCGAGACTCTCGCGCCGTAGACATCATCGAAGTGGGCGGCGATTTCCCCGGTCGTGAGTCCCTTCGCGCTCAGCGACCACACGATCTCGTCCACCCCGGTCAGGCGCCGCTGCCGTTTCTTGATGATCTGCGGCTCGAAGGTCGAACCGGTGTCCCGCGGCACATCGATCTTTACCGGCCCGATCTCCGTCAGCACCGTTTTCGTGCGTGTGCCGTTGCGGGAATTTCCGCTCCCGCGCCCGGCTACATCGTGCTTCTCGTAACCAAGGTGGTCCTCCATCTCCGCCTCCAGGGCGGTTTCAAGGACGTTTTTCGTTAGTCGGTTCAACAGCCCGTCGGGTCCGACGAGCTCAATTCCCTGCTCCTTGGCCTGGGCCAGAAGCTGCTGCGCCAACTCGTGCTGATCCACATCAGTCGCCATGGGATCCAGTGTTTCGCTCACAGTCAGTCCTCCCCGCCAGGCACGCTGCCCGGCGTGTCAGGCCAACCCTGAATCCACCGTTATTCAGACACTCCCGTTCTGGGGGCTGAAAACGGCAACAACTGCGAGTCAGTTGGGGGTGGCCCGCGTTTGGGTCGCCGTCCAGCCGTTGATGATTTGGGGTTGGCCGAGGGCTTTGAGGCCTTCGGTGCCGAATTCGAGGCCGTAGCCGGATTGTTTGGCGCCGCCGAAGGGGATGCGGGGGTCCACGGCGCCGTGTTTGTTGATCCAGACGGTTCCGGCTTGGAGGCGGGCGGCGACCTCTCGCGCCGCACTCACATCGGGGGACCAGACGGAGGCGCCGAGTCCGACGTCGAGGGCGTTGGCCATGGCGATGGCCTGGTCGATGGTGGTGTAGCGGATGATGGGCAGGGCGGGGCCGAATTGTTCCTCGGTGACGAGGGGGTTGTTGTTGTCGATGTCCGCGACGAGGGTGGTGGGGTAGAAGTTGCCGGGCTGGCCGGGGTCGGGGTTGCCGCCGAGCAGGATCCGGGCGCCGGCGTCGCGGGCGGCGTCGACGAGGCGGGCGAGGATGTCGTACTGTTGCTGGTTTTGCAGGGGGCCGAGGACGTTGTTTTCATCGAGGCCGTTCCCCATGGGCATCGCGGCGGCCACGGCGGCGAGTTCCTCACAGACGGCGTCGTAGAGGGAGTCGTGGACGTAGAGGCGTTTGAGGGCGGCGCAGGTCTGGCCGGTGTTGATGAAGGCGCCCCAGAAAAGATCCTGCGCGATCGCTTTGGGGTCGGCGTCGGGCAGGACGATGCCGGCGTCGTTGCCGCCGAGTTCGAGGGTGAGGCGTTTGACGGTGTCGGCGCTGGAGCGGATGATCGCTTTGCCGGTGGCGGTGGAGCCGGTGAACATGACTTTCCCGATCGCGGGGTGGGAGGCCAGGGCTTCGCCGACGTCGGGGCCGCCGGAGATTACGGTGAGCAGGCCTTCGGGGAGTTCTTCGTTGATCACCGCGGTGAGGGCGAGCACGGACAGGGGCGTGTATTCGGAGGGTTTGACGACGACGGTGTTGCCCATGCGCAGGGCGGGGGCGATCTGCCAGGTGGTGATCATCATGGGCCAGTTCCAGGGTCCGATGGCGCCGACGACGCCGATGGGCCGGTAGTGCAGTTCGGCGCGGGTTTCGCCGTCGTCCACGACGGTTTCGGGGTCCAGCGGTGTGGTGGCGGTGGCGCGGAGCCAGGCGGCGCAGGCGCCGACTTCGAAGCGGGCGTTGGGGCCGTTGAGTGGTTTGCCTTGTTCGCGGGAGAGCAGGCGGGCGAGTTCTTCGGCGGAGCGTTCGACGGCGTCGGCGGCCTTGAGCAGCGCGGCGGACCGGGCGTCGTGGCCCAGCGCGGCCCACGCGGGCTGGGCCGCCGCGGCGGCGGCAACCGCGGCCTCGAGGTCCTCGACGGTGTGCACGGGAGCCTCGCCCACGGGAGTGCCCGTGGCCGGGTCAAGGATAGTCCGGCTGCACTGGCCCGGGGCCGGGGCGATCCTGGCAAGCAATGAATCGTGCGTTTCCATGGGGTACTCCTCTTCGAGTAGCTGGATGAAGCTCTTGCTCGATGTCCGGTTAGTGTTTGTGGGTGTCCTGCGGGTACTCGGTGGTGTTAAGCACGCTCAGCCGGGAGTTGAACGGCAGGATCACGGGTTCGGCGGCGGGATCGTCCCATCCGAACATGCGTCCGATCGAGCGCTGCTCGCGGAGATCGACCAGCAGCACGGCCTCTACAGTCATGACTTTCTCTGTCCAGAAGAAGATATAGAGGTCATCGGCGGCGTCCCAAGTCATGCAGCGGTCCGTGTCGGCGAGTCCTGCTTCGCCGCCCCGGATGCAGTTCCAGGTGAAGGTGCCCGGGTTCAGGTAGATGTGCTCATAGGTTTCAACATCGCTGTAGCGGTAGAAGATCCGCTTTCCGACCAGCCCCGTTGAGCGCTGGTGCACAATGGTCGAGCCAAAGGTGTTCGAGTGGCTGAATTCAGTGGTGCTCCGGGTTTTGCCGTCGACGGTGACGAACCTGGAAACGCCGGCGGTGACTGCCCCGGTGTTGCGGTCGAGAATGATGGTGACGTTCTCGGCGTCGACGCCTTGGCCCATGACGAAGTCAATGATGAAGATTCCGGGGCGTGCCTCGATGGCCTTGTAGGTGGCCGTGCCGCTCCGGTTGGCATCACGTTCCGAGACACGCCAGGTGAGAGAGGATGCATCCTCAAAACCGTATTCGGCGGTGGACCCGTCCTGTCCCGGGAGGCGGAGGGTGGTGCCCGCCAGCTCGGGGGACGCCGGGAGGGTCTGGTCTCCGAAGCCATCGAGCATGGCTGATACAGGCGGCCACTGGTCTTCGGGGATGTAGTCCTGAATGTCCGTTGAGGTCATGGTGTGGTTCCTTTTGATAATCATGAGGTGCTTGATGTCGGTTGTTAGAGGATTTCTGCGGCGTAGTCGATCGATGGCTTCTGTTTCCCCCGTACCAGTCCCGCCACGAGGAAGATCGGTATGCCCAGGAGGAGCCAACGGGCGACTCCGCCGGCACCGCCGAGCAGGGCGTCGTAGTTGTCCAAGGTCAGGTACCCGATGGCGATGAAGGCCAGGACGGACAGTGAAGGAGCGATGACCGTCACCCAGAGATTGTCGCGGACGCCGTTTCGGGCGAAGAACGCGACGATCGCAACTGAGGTCAGAAGCAAGATGGTGATGAACCCCGCCGTGCCCAGCGCGACGAACCAGGAGAAGACAATGCCGATGGGGTCGGCTCCGGCCAGCAGGAAGGCGCTGATCACGACCAGGACGACCAAGGCATTGACGAGACCGGCGAAGGAGGGCGCTCCCGTTTTGGAGACGGAGGAAAGCTTGGCGGGCAAGGCGCCGGCCCGGCCGAGTGCAAACAGGTACCGGGAGAACATGTTGGACAGGCCCAGGAGCATGGCGATGAAGCTCGTGACAACGAGGACCTGCATGGCAACGCTCAGCCATGGGCCGGCGCTGGCATTGGCGAGATCGAAGATCATCCCGGCGGGGTTGTTGCTTGCCTCCTGCTGGATGTGGTCTATTCCGATGGAGCCGCTGATCGCCCAGGTGGAGAGCGTGTAGAAGACCCCGACAAAGGCGATGACAAGGTAGGCCGCGCGGGGGATCGTCCGTCGTGGATTTTTCGCCTCTTCGGCGAAGACAACCGTGGCTTCGAAACTCGTGAAGCAGGCGAAGGCGAACAGCAGGGAGATCCCTAGGCCAGGACCGAAGACACTGGATGCGGTGAAACCCTCAAACGTGAAGATTCCCAGCCCCTTCTGGGCAATGAGGGAAATAACCAAGGCCGCGACAACTAGGGTTTCTCCCAGGATCAAGACGCCCAGGACCTTCAGGCTCGCGTCGACGCCCTTCATCGTCAGTCCTGCCGTCAATGCCAGGACAACGACTATCCAGACGTAGACGGGTATTCCGATTCCGGTGAGGCCTTCAACGAGTTGCTGGGCGAAGACGCCGAACTGGGACCAGAGGCCTATCTGCAGGCTGAGATAGGTGAGGATGGCGATGCCGGCACCGGCGGTGGCCCATTTGTTACCCAGTCCCTTGGCGATATAGGCGACGAAGCCACCCGCGTTGGTGATGTGGTGGCTCATCCGCAGATATCCGACGGAGAAGAGCGCAACGAGCAGCGCCGCGATGGAGTAGATCACCGGGGTCCCGGGGCCGCTTGCTGCGAAAAGCACCGGGCTGGCCCCTACAACGGCGGCCATGGGCGCTGCTGCGGCGATGGAAAAGAATGCGACGGCGATGACGCCGAGTTTGTTCGGCCTCAATCGCACTGCGTGCGCGTTTGACACCGGCTCTACTAATCCGAGACCTGTCGAGGTCTCGCCTGGTTCTTGGTTCATGGGCGGCTCTTTCGGAAGCGCAATGGCGGGAAGCCTGATGCGGAAGGGGTGTTAGAAGGCCCTGCTTTCGCGCGCCGATGCGCGGTAGCGGGTAGGTCCGAAGCTCTTTTCGAGGACTGCGGACCGGTTAGTGATCCCGGCCACGCGCAAAACTCTACATCTGTATAGTTTTCTCTGTCAATGGCCTTTCAGTGCGAGCTGACGAGGCTAGACTCGGTCTATGAGCCAGGATTCACGGAGGTTGCCGTACGGGGACGGCCGAGACGCCCTGCTGGCCGCGGTGATCGACGTCGTCGCAGAAAAAGGCCTCAAGGGTGTCACGTACCGCGCGGTCGCCGCCCGGGCCGGCGTGAACCATACGCTTGTCACGCACCACTTCGGATCCATCGAGGGACTTCTGGCCGCCACCATGGAGTGGGCCATTCAGCGCTCCATCGAGGAGACCGGCCTGGCTGGTATCGCGGACTTTGATGAAGGATTCGCCGACTCCCTCATGGCTACGGTGTCGGCTGAACCCGAACTGCAGCTCTTCCAGTTCGAAATGCTCCTTGAGTCCAGGCGCAACCCTAAGATCCTGGCGATGGTGGAGCGGCTTTACGAGAGCTACGTGGGAACCGTCGAAGAGGCATTGAGCAAGCGAGGCCTCGACACTACAGGCGAAGCCTCCCTGGCCATCTTTGCCGCCCTGGACGGGCTCATGCTCCAGTTCCTGACGATCACCAACCCCGCGAAAATCAGATCGGCCGTGATCCAGGTGGGCAAGCTCGTGTCCGGACTGCAGAACACTGCAGAGGAATCCCGGCGCCCGGCAACCACCAGCTGAGCACTTAGTCCCGGTCGGTACTGGAGCACTTCACGTCAGGCCGGGGGTGCGTCTTGAATGGCGCGGGCTGCCTCGAGGCCGCTTTCGATGGCGCCGTCGATGAAACCACCCCAACCGTTGGCGTAGTCGGAGCCAGCGAAAAGGAGGCTCCCCTGCGGTTTCTGGAAAACCGCCAGAGCCCCGCTGAGATATCCGGGGCGATGCATGGGCCACGTTTCCCCGGACAAGGGGTCTGCGGTCCAATCATGGCTTGCGACCCCTAGAACCTCCGCATCAGGCACGAGGAGTCCGAGGGCGGCCTGCACTTGCCGGAGGTCTGTCACGTCCAACCGCGAGGAATCCGGGCCAAAGGCAACGAGAATAGTGTCTCCGTCCTGGTCATACTCTGTTTGGGCAAAATTAAGCTGCCAATCAGCCAACCCCAATGCAACAAGAGGCCTCCGTGCGCCTTTGACTTTGATCCAGGCCTTAATGCCCCTGGAGACCTGGCCCTCAGAAATGGCCTTCGTGCTGGATTCAGGAAGCGGTGGCTCGAAGGAGATACCGCCCATCGCGCCCAAGGGCAGAGTGCACACCACGTGATTCGCCCGATAGAGCGAGCCGTCGGCGGCCCTGACGGTAGCGCCCGCATCGTCGTGTTTGACCGAAACAACCGTCTCATTTAGCCGGATGTCCGTGCCGGTGGCCATGGCTTGGATGAGCGCCCCGGTGCCTCCCTGGATCTTGAACGTGGCGCACGCCTCGAAGCTGACCATCCAGTCGCCGTTGGTGAGGGCGACCCATCGGAGCGCCTGGGTATATGCCGCATCGTCTATTGGTCCGTTGAAGTTCAGTGCCCAGAAGGATTCCAGGATGTCCTTCGAATAATCGGTGATCTGCAGCTCTGCTATTTTCTTCGACAGGGGCGTTGCGTCGATGTCCCTGGACTCTGGATTGGCCCACGGGGTGAAGGGCTCGGGGAAGTACCGGCGTGCTTCCTCCATGAGCTTCCGGTTGGATGCGTCGATGTCGCCTAGGAGTTGCTCCGGGTCGCCTTGGTATCGCCTTCCGTCCGCCCACCAATAGGCAGTCTCCGGGACCGGGCTCGGCACGGTCCCCAGTCCGTACCTCTTCATTTCCGACCAGACGTGCGGCTGGGTCCAGTGCACCCAGGTGCCGCCCATCTCGAGCGGCCGCCCCAATCGGGTGTCGAGCCAAGTCCGCCCCCCGATGCGGTCACGGGCTTCCAAAACAATCACTGATCGGCCGGACTGGCGTAATTCCCGCGCAGTGGTAAGTCCTGCGAAACCGGCGCCGATGACAACGACGTCGGTCTGTTCGGTCCGGAAGGTGGTTTCAGTCATGATCAAGCCTTTGGTGGTCGTATTCGGGGAGGGGGTCAGGAGTAGACGAAGAACTCGGTAGTGGTTTCAACGACGGTCCAGCGGGTCTGTGCGCCTTTGTTGAATGACGCTGCCGAACCTGGTTTCAGGTCAAAGGTTTCGCTGCCGACGACCTCGATGCGCAGGCGGCCTTCGATGATGTGAATCGTTTCGTCCGCTTCTATGAGCAGGTCGAACGGTTCCGGAGCTTCCTCCTGTGTCACATGCCAAAAGCCAGCTGACAGGGCAGGCCGGTCTCCTTCGCCCGGGCGGCGCACCCACTGCACTTGCCCCAATTCGAACGGCTCGTACTTTTCTGGGTCAAATGCGCTGTGGACGGTGAATTCAGCGGATGTAGGGGTGGGCATGGCTTCTCCTTGGCGTTGCGATGGGATGCTTAAATTAAGCAGATGCTTAGTCGTGTCGTGAGTCACATATAAGCATCCGCTTAGCTTCGCCGTCAAGACTGTTTCAAAGGGCATTAGACTCTGCTTCATGGAAGAATTCGTCAGCGCCGGTTATGGCACCGGCAGGGAAGCCCTGCTGGCCGCAACGGTTCACGTTGTGGCACGGAAGGGGTTGCGGGGCCTCACATACCGTGCCGTCGCGGAGATCGCCGGCGTGAATAACTCGCTCGTGGCCCATCACTTCGGTAACCGGGATGCCCTGATCGAGGCGGCGCTGGAATGGTCGGTCAGCCGATCGATTGGCCTGTCCGGGCTGGAAAACCTGCCCTCGGATAAAGAGGATTTTTGCCGCACCCTCATGGCGCTCATTCGCGAAAATCCGGACCTGCAAACGTTTCAGTACGAAATGATCCTGGAGGCGAGGCGGCGCCCGGAACTCGCCGGCGCGGTCCGCCGTCTGTACGAAAGCTACATCTCGGCACTGTCAGTCGGGCTGAGCCGCTTGGGAATCAAGGGCGGTCCAGGAGCAGCGCAGGCCGCCTTTGCTGCCCTTGACGGCCTGGTGCTCCAACTCATCGCGGGGGTGGAGGAAGGAGGGGTGGAGCGTGCCATCCGTTATTTGTGGGGAGTCCTGGTTGGCTCGGACGAAGCTGGATCCCTTTCAAGCCTCGAGGTGTGAAGGGCTACCCCCCCTGGCGCGGCCTCCTGCCGCGGGACCTGAGTGCCGGGGTGCGGCGCCGCCATTAGGACACTGCCGTGACGGACAGTTTCCGGAAAACGGCCGTGCCGCCTTCCACGAACACGTCGGTGCCCAGGCTCCCGGGCAGGGGAAACACCAAATCGCTCAGGACGACCCTGCCGTCTTGGGCGAAGACCTCCACGGAGCACCGGTCCACGATCACCCTTAGCTTTAGCACGCCGTCGTCGAGCTCCACCGGCGCCGACTCAGCCGACGCGAACTTGTCGTGGAAGGAGGTGTTTCCGGAGTTGCGGCGATCCAGGGTGAGCCGGCTCGTGGTGGCATCGAAGCTGAGAACCGTTGCGGCGCTCCCGCTCGACGCGCCGAGAAGCCTGAAGGCAATGGTCCGTGCCGTACCGGGCAGGATTTCGGCCTCGATCAGTTGGGCTGATCCGGGCACCGCGTCAGGCAGTCTCACCAGTGAGTCGTGAACTTCCATGTTCTGGAGGGTGCGGGTCGGCTCCCCATAGTCCAACGGCAACACCGGGCGCTGGACCAGGCGCACTAAACCCTCCACCGTCGCGAGCTCGACCTCGCGGGCAAGGGACATCGCGGAGCGCCACGGAGACGTGGGCAAGGAGTTGGCATAGTCCCAGTTGTTCATCCAGCCGATCATGATCCGGCGGTTCTGCGGGGAGTTGCTGAAGGAGACGGCGGCATAGTAGTCCCGTCCCCAGTCGAGCCAGAGACATTTTCTGAGATCCGTGGTCCCATTGGCATCCGTCGGAACGAGTGAATCAAAGTCGGCGGTGAACTGCACCCCATCGAAGTCCCCGACGAAGTACTGCCCTCCCGAGCCGCCGGCAACGGCACCCGGGTTGATATTCACCACCAGGACCCACTTGACGTTGTCCGGGTCTCGGTCGACGGGGAGCGGGAACAGGTCGGGGCATTCCCATTCGCCTCCTGTCGCGTTTGCCGGGCCGAAGGTGCTCAGGTATTCCCAGTTTTTGAGGTTGGCCGAGCGGTACAGCACAACCTGCTGATGCTGGGCCTCCACCGCCACCATGACCCAGCAGGAACCGGCGGGTCCTTCATGGCGGAACACCTTGGGATCCCGGAAATGGGCCGAGCCGCGGCCAAGCACCGGGTTGCCTGCGTATTTGCTCCAGGTCATGCCGGCGTCCGTGGAGAACGCGAGAGACTGCGCTTGTGTCCCTTGGTGCGCCGAGCCTTCCTTGAAGGCGCTCGTGTAGATGGCCACCAAAGCCGGATTTTCCACCGTGCCGAATCCCGATGTATTGCCCTCGTCCACCACGATGCTGCCTGAAAAGACGTCTTCTTCCTCGTCGCAGGCGATGGCAACGGGGTGTTCGGTCCAGTGCAGGAGGTCGGTAGAGGTGGCATGTCCCCAGGACATGTTGCCCCAGATGTTGTCGAAGGGGTTGTTTTGGTAGAAGAGGTGGTAGACGCCCTGGTGCCACACGAGCCCGTTGGGGTCGTTCAGCCATGTGTCCTTGGCTGTGTAGTGAAGTACCGGCCGGATGGTGGGGCCGTTGTCTTCGCCGCGGCCACCGGCAAGGTGTGTTGTCGTTTCAGTCATCGGAGTTCTCTCCGGAATTCTGGGCCAGTTCCAGCGATCGAACAAGTTCTGCCCGTGTAGGCGGGTTCGCTCCGTGCCGCCCGACCGTTATGGCCGCAGCGAGCGAGGAGGCCGTTCCCAGGCGGCTGAGTTTGCCGTAACCGAAATCGTCCTCCGAGTCCTCAATGAGGCCAGCGATAAGCGAGGACATATAGGAGTCGCCTGCGCCGACCGTGTCTTTGACGAGTACCGGCCGTGCCGGCACCTCGATCTCGGCGGCGCTCGAACGCAGATAGGATCCGGATGCGCCGTCCGTGATGACTGCCAGTTCTGTCCCGATATCGAGTAGTCGCCGCGCGACGTCGTGAGGGGACGTGCGGGGATAGAGCCACTGGGCATCGTCCGTGCTCAGCTTCACGACGGTGGCCAGGGCAACTGTGTGTTCGAAGGTCCTGAGTGCTTCAGATTGGCTGTGGAGCAGTGTCGGGCGGATGTTGGGGTCATACGTGATCAAGCAACGGCCGGAGAAGAGTTCCAGCAAGGACAGGACCTGGGTTGCTCCGGGTTCCATGAAGGAGGCAAGGGACCCAGTATGCAGCACCTTCGGGAGGAAAGTGGGGCTGATCTGGGGGAGGTTCCATTCGAAATCGAATTCATACTCTGCGGAACCGCTGCTGTCCAGAAGTGCCCGTGCAGTGGATGTGCGGTCGAGGTGCTCGGCTCCCGGAAGCAGGCGTACCCCCGCGCTGTCCATGTGCCGTTGGATGGTCTTGCTGCGTTCATCCCTGCCCAGCGCCGTGAGAAACGCAGTGCTGACGCCTAGCCGACCGAGTCCGAATGCGACGTTCATACCCGATCCGCCGGGAAATTCGACGGGCCCTGCTGCGGTGTCAATGATGTCCATTATGGCCTCGCCGACGACGACGACATCTGTTTCAGGGCAGGGTGGAACGGGGGAGCTGTGCATTTTTGAAATCCTTGGAAGGTTGGGCGCGTCTTCTACTCGGCGCGCTCGGGGTCAGGTGTTGGCGTGTGCAGGAGAGCCTGGTGCTGCTCTGCTGGAAGCGTCCTCATGTTTTGGGGAGGCGACGGAATCGCGAAGCACGATGGGACAGGGAAGAACCGTCGGGTGAGCGGCGAACAACTGAAGGTCAGTTTTTCCCTCGATGGCGTCGATCAGGTTTTCGGTTGCCCATGCACCCATTTCATAGTGTGGGAGGGCAACAGTGGTCAGGGCGGGGTAGAGGCCTTCCGCAATCAGTTCCTGGTTGTCGAAACCTACGAAGGAAACGTCGTCCGGAATCCTCAGGCCAAGTTCCCCGGCGGCCCGGTACGCGCCCATGGCCATACGGTCGTTGTAGCAGAACACGGCCGTGGGCCGGTTTCGGGGTTTCAGCAGGCGCAGGGCCGCCTGGTGGCCGCCGGACACCTCCGAAGGCTCAGACTGGACCAGTTCTTTATGGAACGGCAGCCCGGCGTCTGCCAGTGTGTCCTTGAAGGCCCTCAGCCTGGAGTGGGTTGCCGGCACGTCATCGGTGTTGTTGAGCATGCCGATCCGGGTGTGCCCGGCGTCGATCAGGGCTTGCACTGCCGACCTTGCGCCGCCCGCTTCGTCGGGGATGACGGACGAAACGGTGTGACCGATATCCTCGGAGTCCACGAGGACTGCCGGCAGTCCGGCCAGGTTCTTGGGGACAACCAGCTTCCGGTGGTACATCGTGGCGTACAGAATGCCGTCCACCTGCCTGTCCAGCAGGTCCGCCACCTGGCTTTCCTTGGAATCCTGTGAGCCGGTGCTGGTGGAGTTGATGATCATGATGCGGTACCCGCGGGACCGCGCCGTTTCCTCGGCCCCGAGGATGATTCTGCCCGCGTGCGGGGTGGTGGCGATTTCCTCGCTGATGAACCCGATCATCCCGGAGCGATGGGTGCGCAGAGCCTGGGCGAGCCGGTTGGGCCCGTACCCGAGACGTTGAGCCGCTTCGTGGACCCTTTCCCTCGTGCGTGCGCCCACCCGGGCGTAGGCAACGTCATTGAGGACATGGGAGACGGTCGTGACAGAAACACCGGCCGCGGCCGCCACATCCTTGATACCGACTGATCTATTTGTCATTGTTCTCCCACATCCTCATTGTTCTGGTACTGATCCTACGTTCGGCCTATTCATTCCGGAGCCGGTGCTTGTTGGAACCCGGGACTTTGCGTCACCGGGCCACAAGTGCATGTGCCGCCTCGGATCCGACCGCCGGTGTAGCCCGAAAGGCGTTGACAGCCCTGTCTGCGATAACTTGGGCGTCACTTCCGGAATCAAGGATCGTATTCCGGGCTGATTCGGGATCGACCATGACGGCCGTAACGGCCAGGACGTCCGAAGCCTCGGTCGTCAACAGGGCGTCCACTTGGGCCGAAAAAGCGGAGTCACCTGACGTGAAGTGAACGTCCATCGCCACCACATGGTTGTTGGAGACGAAGTTGCCACCCCCTGCCATCAGCCGAATGATCACAGGCGTCGCGCCCGGCGGCCGGATGCTCTTTGAATCGATGACCTCGGAGAAATGGTTGCCGACGACAGTGTTGTTTCTGCCGCTGACACAAAGAAGTCCATAGTCGTCGTCCAGCCCGTTGTCTACTCCCAGGAAAGGCGTCCACGGCTCATGGTCACGCAGGAAGTGATTCGTGGCCACGAGGTTCTCCGAACTGTTCGCAGCGAGAACCACCATCCCGGGGTAGAACGAATGCAGACGGTTGTTGGTGACGCTTGAACGCGTGACGCCGACCAGATGGACGCTGCTCGCACCACGGGGGAAGACGTTGTTCGCGGTGATCAAGAGTCCGCCATGGTTCTCGGCGTAGATCGAGTGGCCTTTGAAGCCTGCCCCGATCAAATTGTCGGTGATCTTTGATGCCTGCCCCCACCCGCGCAACTCGATGCAGCTTCCGCATTCAGCGATGAAGTTGTCGTGAATGGAGAGCGCGTCCGCGTGGTAGATGGTGAGGGCATTCTCAAGGTAGACGAAACCCATTTCGTTTATCCGGAATGAGTCGTTGGCGCCCGCGACGTAGATCCCGGTCTTGCCGTTCACGTAGCTGTTCTCCGGATGCATTCCCGAGCCATCGGATTCGAAGTGCAAGCCGTCGATGCAGAAGTTGGAGAACTCCACCGAGCTGATCCGCGGGCTCCCGCTTCGCTCAACGTAGAAGGCGGCTCCCTTGGCTTCCTCCCCGTCTCCGCCGAGGGGAAGGTCATTGAGGATCCGGCTCCCTCCGGGCCACAGCTCGTGCAGGCCGGCCCATTCGTCTTCTGGAACGTTGAACCGGATGCTCGACGACGTGAAGCCGTGTCCGGAGCCTTGGATCCGCAGGAAGCTGACGTCGATCACCACCTGCGTCCGCAGGCGGTAGTCCCCGGGCGGAAGGTAAATCACCGCGCCCGGTTTTCCGCCGTTGTTGGCATCGGTGGCGGTCTGCCGGTTCTTGATGTCGGCGATGATGCTGTTGATTACTTCACCGACGTCTTCGGACGGATTGCCGACGTGCCACGTAGTCACGTCGTAGTAATTGTTGCTTGACATAGGTTTCTTCACTTTGTGTTGTGGTTTCTCAGCCCTTGACGGCGCCGAGGGTCATGCCTGCGACGATTTTGCGCTGCAGGAGGAGAGTGAGAAGGATGACGGGGATCGAGTAGACAGCCGCGAGGGCTGTCATGGATCCCCAGTCCAGTCCGAACTGGGTCTGGAAGTTTGCAATGACGACGGGGGTGGTCTGGGACCGGACGGCGGTCATGAGCAGGGCGAACAGGAATTCGTTCCAGGACGCGAGGAAGGCGAAGATCGCGGTAACTGCGATGCCTCCGGAGACGACCGGGATGACTACCCGCCATAGGGCTCCGAGCCGGCTGCAGCCATCCACTGTCGCGGCTTCCTCCAGATCCTGTGGCACGGCTTCGAAGAAGCTTGACATGAGCCAGATGGATAGCGGAAGGGAGATCGTGGTGTGCGCTATGGACAGGGCAATCGGGGTGTCCGCGAGACCCACGGAGGCCATCATGGACGCGAGCGGGATGCCGATGGCCACCGGCGGGACCATGCGGGTGACCAGCGCGGCCATGATGAACACTCGGCCGCTTCGGGTCTTGTAGCGTGTGATGCCGTAGGCGGCCGGGACCGCGAGGACCAGGGACAACAAGGTGCTGATGACAGCGGTCTGGATGCTGTTGATGAACGACGCCGGCACGCCGCCGCGGCCCAGCGCATTGACGTAGTTATCGAGCGTCCATTCTTTGGGCAGGATGGTCGGCGGAACGGCAATCGTGTCGATCGGCGTCTTGAAGGACGTGAACAGCAGGTACAGGAACGGGAAGCCGTAGATGACGAGGGAGGCTGCGAGCAGGATCCACAGAATGGTCCTTGTGCTGCGCTTGCCGGCTTCGAGTCCTTCACGATTGACGCCGCGGCGCCTGCGGCCCTCGCGGGTCCGTGGAGGTTCCGGGCTGGTCTGCGGCGCAGGGATGGTTGGACTTTCCATAGTGCTCATCAGGTGTCCTTTCCTGGCCGCCAGATCGTGGTGACGGCGACGAAGGCTATGGCGAGCATGGCCAGCAGGTAGATGGTGCCCATTGCGCTTGCGAGACCGGGGTCGCCGAAGCGGATCATGGTCTGGTAGATGAGCAGGCTCATGGTTTGGGAAGCGGACTGTGGTCCGCCGTTGGTCTGGATGAGGATGGTGTCGAAGGCCCTTGCTGCGTCGATGCCGCGGACCACCAGCGCGACGGCGATGACCGGCCGGAGCAGCGGGAGGATGATGCGAAACAGCAGGGACGGTGCACGGGCGCCGTCGAGCCTGGCCGCTTCAATGAGGTCTCCGGGGATGTTCTGCAGACCGGCGAACAAAACCAGGCACATGAACGAGGTCGTGAGCCAAATGTCCGGGATAGCGACGGAGAACAGGACGATGTCCGGGTTCGACAGCCAGCCGATCTGGTTTGGATTCTGCAGGATGCCTGCCTGGTTCAGCAGGGTGCCGAGCAAGCCGAAGTTGTCGATCATGAGGAACTTCCACAGCAGGCCGGCCACGATCGGAGCAATCATCAGCGGGTACAGGAACATGGTCCGCCAGACCTGGGATTTCCGGCCCAACGTGGTGAACAGGAGGGCCATGCCCAGGCCCAGGGCGAACTCAAGGGTCACCACCATCAGGGTGTAGGCGAGGGTCCGCCATCCAGCCCCGATAAAGGCATCGGATGTGAAGGCGCGGACGTAGTTGTCCAAGCCCACGAAGTCACGGGGTCCCCCGACGATCGGGGAGATCTTGAAGAAGCTGTCCGTTACCAACCGGAACAGCGGGTAAGCAACAAAGACTGCGAGGAACAACGCCGCCGGGGTCATCAGGTAGAGGGCGAAGCGGCGATCAGGGATGCGCACGGGATTCTCTTCCGCTGGTTGGGGCCGCGGCCGGCAACGCCATGGGCTGCTGCCGGCCGCGGAGTCTTACTTGAGGAGGGCTTGGATCTTGGACTTGGCGTCCGCCAGCAAGGTCGTGCTGTCTCCGCCGGCGACCGCCTTCTGGAGCATTGGAACCAGCACGGTGTCGACGATTTGCTGCCACTTTGCCGTCGCCGGACGGGTCGCCGTCGCGGGAGCGTTAAGTGTTTCGATCAGCGGCTTGAAACTCTCGTAACCGGGCTGGTCCTGGTACTTCTGGAAGGCGGAGACTCGTGCTGCCAGGCCAAGGCTTGACTGGACGGCCAGGTCATTGTGGTCGAAGGCGCACTTGACGAACTTCTTGGCAGCGTCTGTGTTCTTGGTTGCCTTCGGTACTGAGAGGTACCAGGGGCCGGGAACACCGGCAACACCTGCGGACCCGCCGATCATCGGGGCTGTTCCGACTTTGCCGTAGACGGGGGAGTCCTTGGGGATCTGCCGGTAGGCATGGGCCCAGAACTGGGTCATGGCCGTCTTGCCCTGGTTGAAGAGGTTCTGGGCGGCAGCCCAGTCGACCTGGGCCGCACCGGCCGGGGCGTCCTTGACGAGACTGGTGTAGAAATCCAGCGCTTGTTTGTGGGCCGCATTGTCAATGACTACGTTGTTGTTGCTATCCAGGACCATGGGCGATCCCGCCTGCAGCACATGGGCGAGATACTCGGTCTCAACGCCGCCCTTGACGTCCGTGCCGTACATGCCGTCTTTGGTGAAGAAGGCGGAGATGTCCTGGTATTGCTGCCAGGTCTTCGGCGCGGCGAGGTCGTAGCCGTACTTGGCCTTGAAGTCGGCCTTGTTCTTGGCGTCCTCAAAGAGGTCTTTGCGGTAGAGGACTATCTCGGCGTTGGTCCACGCCGGCATGCCAATGAAGTGGCCATCGACGTTGGCTTCCTTGACCAGTGCGGGGAAGATATCCTTCTTCGCCTCGTCGGTGAAGAGCTCATCGATGGGCTGCAGGGCGTCCTTGAAACTGGGCAGCCACACGGAGTCCAAGGCAGCAACATCGAAGGAGACAGTGCCCGAAGAGAACTCGCTGGAGAGACGGTTGAAAAGGCCGTCGTAGGGGAGTTCAACGAAGTTGACGTTGATCCCGCTGTCCTTCTTGCACTGGTCGGCAATCGGCTGCAGTTCTGCATGGCCGCCGGCCTCCACGAGGACGTTGATGGAGCTGCCCGCGGCGCCCCCGGACGTCGCCGGGCCTCCTGCGCCGCATGCGGTCGCGGCCAGGATCACAGCGGTTGAAAGGCTACCGATGGCGGCGAGCCTGGAGATTGTTTTTCGAGAGGACATCGCTGTCGACTCCCTTTCTCGGGAATGGAATACGAAGACTGGATGAGGATTGAAAAACCGTTTTGCCAAAACGACTTGGCAACAGACTATGCCGGGAGGGCAGAGGGTGTCAAGGGTCACAGATCATTGGTGGACGCGTTGGATGTGTGCCAAAAACTTCAGTCCGAATTTTGGCGTTGACAGCCGGTGTGCCGTGCTCCTAGTGTCATCTCTCGTTAGCCCAAACGGTTTGGCACCTCAGTTGTGACATTGGTCCAATGTGGGACATTCACCGTTTTCCGGGAACTAGAGCGTGATGCCGCCGAAGCAGATGACAAGGATAGCCAAGTCTTCGGCAGGCCAACCCGGTAGTGCCTGATTCTGAACAGCAGCAGTCTTATCCATACAAAGGAGACCCCGTGGTACCTGGCAAGAATCTAGACAATGCGAATCCAAGCCGCCGCCGGCTGATCGGCGCGGGAGCCGCCGGAACCCTGGCGGCTGCCTTGACCCTCGGGACAATGCAGAACGCCAATGCGGCCGAGGGCCAGCAAGGTACCCCCCTCAATTCGCCCAACACGTACGACGTAACCACATGGAGGATCAAGGCACGCCCGGACGTCACCGCGCAGTCCGACATCGGGGCGGTCATCAACGACATCATCGCCGACATCAAGCAACGGCAGACGTCACCGGACGCGCGTCCCGGAGCCGCGATCATTATCCCCCCGGGCGACTACGACCTGCACACCCAGGTCCTCGTCGACATAAGCTACCTGACAATCGCAGGCTTCGGGCATGGCTTCTTCTCCCGAAGCATCCTCGACAACTCGAACCCGGCTGGATGGCAGAACCTCCAACCCGGAGCAAGCCACATCCGCGTCCTGACCTCTCCGAGCGCGCCCCAGGCATTCCTCGTCCGCCGGACAGGGGATCCCCGTCTTTCAGGAATCGTGTTCCGGGACTTCTGCCTCGACGGGGTCGGTTTCACCCCCGACAAGAACAGCTACCACAACGGCAAGACCGGAATCGAAGTCGCCTCCGACAACGACTCCTTCCACATCACCGGGATGGGATTCGTCTACCTCGAACATGCCCTGATCGTGCGCGGCGCGGACGCGCTCCGCGTCAACGACAACATGATCGCCGAATGCGGCAACTGCGTCGAGCTCACCGGGGCCGGCCAGGCCACAATTGTCAGTGGAAATCACATGGGCGCCGGCCCTGACGGGGTCACACTCCTCGCCGAGAACCACGAGGGCCTCCTCGTCACGGGCAACAACCTCTTCCCCCGCGGCCGTAGCCTCATCGAACTCACCGGCTGCAACCGGTCCTCAGTCTCCTCGAACAGGCTCCAGGGCTTTTACCCTGGCATGCTCCGCCTGCTGAACGGCTGCAAGGAAAACCTCATCACGGCCAACCACATCCGCCGGACCAACGAGGGGTACCCGCCGTTCATCGGCCGCGGCAACGGCCTGGATGATCTCTACGGCGTCGTCCACGTCGCAGGAGACAACAACCTCATCTCGGACAACCTCTTCGCCTACAACGTCCCGCCCGGCAACATCGCCCCCGCCGGCGCCCAGCCGACCCAGATCCTGATCGCCGGCGGGGACGCCAACGTGGTGGCGCTCAACCACGTGGTCAGCGACGTCGCTTCCCAGCACGTCGTTCTGGACGCATCCACCACTCACTCGAAAGTGCTCGACAGCGGTACCGCCTCCCAGATCACCTCGTACAGCACGGACACCGCTATCCGGCCGACCCCCTGACAGGCGGAGAGCAGCTTCTCGGATATACCGAACGCGCCAGGGCATTTCTTTTGGGGCCTGGACCAATCGGTGGTATCGCGGGGAGCCTCAGCGGTCCTTGAGAGGCTCCCCGATCAATTCGAGCTGCCGGTTGCTCCAGTCGTGGAAGTAGGGGGCGGCGCCGTGATGGTGCTTGTTGTTGTACTCCTGGGCAAAACCGAGTGCACCTTCGAGCCCGGGGAAGACCCGGTCTTTGGTGTGATCAGCACATTTGACGAGGTAACCGAGCCCCTTAAAGCCGTAGCACTGGGTTACATAAGCGGGTCGAGCCAAAATGTCCCCCTTGGTGTCGATCCGCCCTCCGACGGGGCCCGCTTAGATGGTTCCATCGCCGGAATCCTGATCCACCTCAGTCACTGGTGATTTGATCCATGTGACGACCACACTCACCCCGCCGTCCTCGTCCCGTTCGGTCTCGATTTCAATCTCGGAAGCCGACGCCCCCATATCGAGAAGTTTCTCCCGGTAGGAGGCCACCAAGGCGTTCAGGCTCTCTTCTGTCCACTCACCGGGACGCATCCTGGTGGATATTTCAACCGGGTCTGGCTGGTAGAGCGTCACGCCGTGCCTCCCGGGATCTCCTTGCCGCAGGCTCTTCCCCGACGGATGTTCCGCAGAGGCCCCCCGCTCGGGGTCGGGCCCTGTTTGGATTCAGAAGCATCGATGGAGCGCATCGTTCTCTCCTGCTCTCACTGACGACTTACTGCCAAGAAAATGTAAGCATGCTTACTATTCGGGTTTAGTCAATATCGTAAAACAAAAACGGGCCGGGAGCGAGGGAGGTTGAGGGCAGGCTTGGATTGGCTGCTGGAGGCGTAGGGAAGACTGGGCTGTCGCGGGCAAGAGGGTTGCCCTCCGGCGCCGGTCTAACCGCGGTGCGGGGAGCCCAGTTCGACGGGTTCTTCGTCGCTGAGGTACGCGGCCTCGGAGTGGGCGGTGATGTCTATGCCGCGTAGTTCATCGGCTTCGTGGATGCGCAAGCCCATCGTGACGTTGAGGACCTTGGCGATGACCCAAGTGACGATGAAGGAATAGCCGAGCACGGCCGCTGTCGCCACGGTCTGGATGCCGAGCAGGCCGAACCCGCCGCCGTAGAACAGCCCGTTCACCTTGTTCGGTGCCGCGGCAGTGGCGAAGAAGCCGATCAACAGGGTTCCGAGGATGCCGCCGACCAGGTGCACACCGACGACGTCGAGTGAGTCGTCGAAGCCCAGGCGGAACTTGAGTTCGATGGCCAGGGAGCAGACGGCACCGGCGATCACCCCGATGGCGAGAGCGCCGAGGGGGCTGACAGCTCCGCACGCGGGAGTGATGGCGACGAGGGCCGAGATCAGGCCGGATGCGGCGCCCATGCTGCTGGCGCTGCCCAGCCTGATACGTTCCACGAGTGCCCAGGCCAGGAGTCCGGCGCAGGCGGCGACGGCGGTGTTCAGGAACACCACGGACGCGGACTGGCCGGCGGTGAGGGCCGATCCTGCGTTGAAGCCGAACCAGCCAGCCCACAGGAGTCCTGCGCCGACCAGGACGAGCGGCCGGCTGTGGGGTTTGGTGTGTTCGCTCTTGGGCCAGCCTGCGCTGCGTCCGAGGACGAGGGCGAGGGCGAGGGCGGCGATTCCGGCGTTCATGTGGACAGCTGTTCCGCCGGCGAAGTCGATGGCCTTGAGGTTGTTGACGATCCATCCGCCGGTCACGGCGCCGTCGGCAGAAGTGAACGCGAATACCCAGTGGGCGAGGGGAAAGTAGACCAGGGTTGCCCAAAGCGCGGCGAAGGTCATCCACGCACCGAATTTCATTCGTCCGGCCGCCGCCCCGGCGATGATCGCCGTCGTGATTCCGGCAAAGAACAGCTGGAAGGAGGCGAACAGTGCCGCAGGTATGGGCGCGTTCGGGTCCTCGGCGAGCAATTGCTCCATCCCGAAGTACTCGGCGATGTTGCCGATGAGGCCGGCACCGCCGACCGAGTTGCCGAAGACCATCGAGTAGCCGAACACGGCCCAAAGCACCGCGACGATGCTCATTCCGCCAAAGCACATCATCATCATGTTCAGGATCCTGCGCGAACCGACCATGCCGCCGTAGAACAGGGCAAGGCCGGGGATCATGATGCACAGCAAGGCGCCTGCGGCGAGGATCCAGGCGGTATCTCCAGAATTCATGGGGCTCCAATCAGGAAAGGGGAGGCTGACGGCCGTTGACGCAGGAGGCGTCGCTCAATGTGACCGTGGGATGAAACCATGATTCATGACAGTGAACGACCGCAGGTTTCGCTCACGTTAAGTTCCCGTTGCATTCGCCGCCTAATCGTGACATGTGGATTTAACACTTCGGGAGCGCGCCTGTAACATCATTTTGACTACTGTGGTTCAACAGCGTTTCCCCTTAGGTAACACCAATTGAACAGGACAGTTCCGATGACCAGTGTCGCAACCCCTGAAGTACCAACCGTGCAATCGGTGCCGGCCGAGGCCGGAGAGATTTCCCTCGCGGACATCGCCAAGACGCACAACGTGCGGTTCCTGCTGGCGACGTTCGTGGACATGACCGGCAAACCGTGCGCCAAGCTGGTTCCGGTCGAAGCCGCGGACGAGCTCGAGGCCGGCGCCATGGGATTTGCCGGGTACGCGGCCGGGCTGATCGGCCAGAAGCCGCAGGACTCCGATCTCATCGCAGTGCCCGATCTCACCTCGTTTACGCCCGTGCCGTTCATCAAGGAGGGCCTGGCGATCATCCACTGCGACCCGCACGTGGACGGCGCCCCTTGGCCCTTCGCCCCGCGGGTGATCCTGAAAAACACGCTCGCACGGCTGGCGGAGAAGGGCATGCAGGCCAAGGTGGGGGCCGAAGTCGAGTATTTCCTCGTCACCAAGAACCCGACGGCTCCCTCAGCACTGCCGACGCCAATGACGACTCGCCCCGCCCTTGCTATGACGCCCGCGGCGTCACCCGCATGTACGAGCACCTGACCTCCATCTCGGAGGCGATGAACGGCCTGGGTTGGGGCAACTACGCCAACGACCACGAGGACGCCGCCGGACAGTTTGAGCAGAACTTCAATTATGCCGACGCACTCACCACGGCGGACCGCGTGGTCACCCTGCGCTACATCCTGAACATCCTCGCCGAACAGCGCGGCATGACCGCGACGTTCATGCCCAAGCCGTTCACCGACCGCACCGGCACCGGCCTGCACTTCCACCTGTCCCTATGGTCAGGCGCGGAGGCACTGTTCCCGGGGGACGACGACGGTGCGGACGACGGCGGCAGGGGACTCGGTCTCTCCGACCTCGCCTATTCGTTCATCGGGGGCATCCTGGAACATGCGCCGGCCCTTCAGGCGTTCCTCGCCCCGACGGTCAACTCCTACAAGCGGTCGGGCGCCACCACCAGCTCCTCCGGCGCCACCTGGTCACCGCGCAAGGCCTCGTTCGGGGGCAATGACCGCACCCACATGATCCGTGTTCCGGACAACAAGCGGATCGAACTGCGTTCCGGGGACGGCTCCGCCAACCCGTACCTGGCCATCGCCACGGCCATCGAAGCAGGACTCGACGGCGTCACGAAGGGAACCGACCCCGGCGCACCGTCCGGACCGGGCGAATCACAACCGGACGCCCACCTGCTCCCGGCGACCCTCCTGCACGCCGTCGAGGCGCTGCGCCGCGACCCGGTGATGCTTTCCAGCCTGAGCGGCGACGAGACGATCGGCAGCTACTACGCCGATGCCAAGGAAGAAGAGTTCCTGGCCTGGCACAACCAGGTCAGCGACTGGGAAATCCGAACCTATTTGACCTCGATCTGACAGACCCCACTAGCAAAAGGACACACGATGTGCGGAATTGCCGCGCTGCAGCTGCGCAACCCCTCGCTGCACCCACAGATGGGCAGCCTCCTGTTCTCCATGATGTGCCAGATCGTGGACCGCGGACCGGACTCCGCCGGCCTGGCCGTCTACGACACTCCCGGCCTCGTCTCCAAGGGCACTTCCACGCTCAGCCTGCTGGGCAAGGACCAGGGCCTGCCGATCGGCGACATCACGGAAGCTCTGGAAAACCTGCTGGCGCGGTCCGCCGCACCGTCCGTCAGGGTGGTGGGGGACACCACCCTGGTGAGCGCCGCCGTCGGGACTGACCTTCTGGTGAAGGCCGTCAGCGAAACCCTCCCCGGTTCCACCATCATCGGCCGCGGCGAACACGTCGCCGTGATGAAAAGCGTGGGCCACCCCATGAAGATCGCCGCCGAACACGGACTCGAGGCCATGGCCGGAAGCCAGGGCCTGTCCCACACCCGCATGGCCACCGAATCCGCCGTCACCGCAGGCGGGTCCCACCCGTTCTCCGTGGCGGACGACCTGTGCCTGGTCCACAACGGATCCTTCTCCAACCACGCCACCATCCGGCGGGAGCTCAAACGCGAAGGAGCCGTCTTCGATTCGGACAACGACACCGAAGTGGGGGCCCGCTACATCGCCTCACGCCTGCAGCAGGGCGATGACCTGGAAACGGCCCTCATCAACCTCGGCAAGGTCTTCGACGGCTTTTACACCCTGGTGGTCACCACCGCCGACAGCATGGCAGTGGTCCGGGACCCGATCGCCTGCAAGCCAGCCATCATCGCCGAAACCGACGACTATGTCGCGATGGCCTCCGAATACCGCGCGCTTGCAGCCCTGCCCGGCATCGAGACAGCCCGCATCTTTGAACCGGAACCCGGAAAGGTCTACACATGGTCACTCTGACAGCCCCCGAAACAGCAGCACCCGCAACAACGATCGATCTCGCGGAATCCGCCGTCCGGGGCCTCAACCAAGTCCTGCACGACGCGACGGACGGCCAATCCTTCGTCGTCGAACGCCCCGGCGGCAAGCACAGCCTCGCCGTCGGAATCAACGCCGACATTTCCGTCACAGTAGATGGCCATGCGGGCTACTACGCCGCCGGAATGCACCAAACAGGCACCGTGACCATCAACGGCAACGCCGGCGTCGGACTCGCAGAGAACATCATGTCCGGAAAAGTGCACGTGAAAGGTGACGCGTCCCAGTCGGCCGCAGCCACCGGACACGGCGGACTCGTGGTGATCGACGGCAACGCCGGGGCCCGCTGCGGGATCTCCATGAAGGGCGTGGACATCGTGGTCGGCGGGAACATCGGCCACATGTCGGCGTTCATGGCGCAGGCCGGCCGGCTCGTGGTCTGCGGGGACGCCGGGGATGCGCTGGGCGACTCCATCTACGAAGCCCGTCTCTACGTGAAGGGAACCGTGGCGTCCCTGGGTGCGGACTGCATCGAAAAGCCGATGGAAGCCGAACACCTTGAGGAACTCGAAGGGCTGCTCAGCGCGGCGGGCCGGACCGACAACCCTGCGGACTTCAAACGCTACGGCTCGGCACGAAACCTCTACCACTTCAGCGTCCACAACTCGGCCTCGTACTAAAGGACACTCCCATGACCATCACCTCACGGCCGCAGGACACCGTCCTCCCGGCCCAAAGCACCCCCGCCCGGCACACGGAAGAGCTTGGCCTGCGCGAATCCGCCACCTTCGACCGCGCGACCATCGCCGACATCCAGCGCGCCGCCGCCACCGGCGTCTACGACATCCGCGGCTGGGGTGCCAAACGCAAGGTCCCGCACTTCGATGACCTGCTCTTCCTCGGCGCTTCCATGTCCCGTTACCCGCTGGAGGGCTACCGCGAAAAGTGCGACACCGACGTCGTCCTCGGCGACCGCCACGCGAGCAAACCGCTGCACCTGCAGACCCCGGTGACCATCGCCGGGATGAGCTTCGGCGCGCTGTCGGCGAACGCCAAGGAAGCGCTGGGCCGCGGGGCCAGCGAGGTGGGAACCTCCACCACAACGGGCGACGGCGGCATGACGCCCGAGGAGCGCGGCCAGTCCAAGCACCTCGTGTACCAGTACCTGCCCTCCCGCTACGGCATGAACCCGGACGACCTGCGCAAAGCCGACGCGATCGAAATCGTGCTCGGCCAGGGCGCCAAACCCGGCGGCGGCGGCATGCTCCTGGGCCAGAAGATCACCGAGCGAGTCGCCGGGATGCGCACCCTGCCCGTCGGCATCGACCAGCGCTCCGCCAGCCGCCACCCCGACTGGACCGGACCCGACGACCTCGAAATCAAGATCGGCGAACTGCGCGAAATTACCGACTGGAAGACCCCCATCTACGTCAAGATCGGCGCATCCCGGCCCTACTACGACACCGCCCTGGCGGTGAAGGCCGGAGCCGACGTCGTGGTTGTTGACGGAATGCAGGGCGGAACCGCCGCCACCCAACAGGTCTTCATCGAAAACGTCGGCATCCCCACCCTGGCCGCCATCCCGCAAGCAGTCCAGGCCCTGCAGGAACTGGGCATGCACCGCAAAGTCCAACTCATCGTTTCCGGAGGCATCCGCACCGGCGCCGACGTCGCCAAGGCCATGGCCCTCGGAGCCGACGCCGTCGCGATCGGCACCGCCGCGCTGATTGCGCTGGGGGACAACGACCCCCGCTACGCTGCCGAATACGCGGCCCTGGGCTCGGCAGCCGGGTTCTACGACGACTTCCAGGACGGACGCGACCCCGCCGGCATCACTACCCAGGACCCCGAACTCTCCTCGAGGCTGGACCCCGTTGCCGGCGGGCGGCGCCTGGCCAACTACCTGCGCGTCCTGACGATGGAAGCCCAGACGATCGCCCGGGCCTGCGGAAAATCCCACCTGCACAACCTCGAACCCGAGGACCTCGTGGCCCTCACCGTCGAAGCCTCCGCCATGGCACGCGTTCCCCTGGCCGGCACCAACTGGATCCCCGGAGCGAAGTAGTGCCGGAGTCCGCTGAATATGTCGTGGTCGGCGCCGGGCTGGCCGGCGCCGCCACGGCGTGGCAGCTGGCCGCCCGCGGCCACGACGTCACGATCCTCGAACGCACGCGCCCGGCCAGCCACGACGGCAGCTCCCACGGATCCGCCCGGATCTTCCGCTACGCCTACCCGGACGCGTTCTATACCCGGGCTGTCATCGAGTCCAAGGCCTTGTGGGATGAACTGGACCGGGCAAGCGGGCTGGAACTGATCACGCCTTTCGGGGCGGTGGACTACGGTTCCGGGCGGCAACCGGAACACCTCGCGGGCATCCTCGCCGCGACAGGCGTCGAGCACGAACTCCTCAGCGCAACCGAGGCAAGAGCACGCTGGCCGCACATCGCCTTTGATACCGCCGTGCTCTGGCACCCCGGTGCCGGAGTGATCGACGCCGAGAGTGCAGTCAACGCCATGATCGGACAGGCAGTGAAGCACGGCGCCCGGCTGCTGACCGGCTGGAACGTATCGCGCGTGGACAAGCGGGGATCCGGCTACCGTCTGGTTGCCGACGGCTGGGAGACGCTCGACGCCGGCAACGTCGTCATCAGCGCCGGCGGCTGGTTGCCGTCGTTGCTGGGACAGTTGCCGCTTCCGCCGGGGTTCCTTACCGGCCTGCCGGAGTTCACCGTCCGGCAGGAGCAGGCCTACCTTTTCCGCTACCTTTCCGACGGCGGTCCATGGCCCACGTTCATCCATAAGGGCCCGGACATCCAGACCTACGGGCTGCCCGGAGGCCGGGATGCCGGCTTCGCCGGGCAGAAGGTCGCCGAATACAACGGCGGAAAATTCATCCCCTCGGCCGCTGCCCAAACCGGCCTGGTGGACCCGGATAACCGACGGCGCGTGGTGGACTACGTGGAAAGATACCTACCCGGCCTCGACCCCGAGCCGTACGCAGAAACGACCTGCCTGTTCACCAATACCCCCAATGAGGACTTCGTCATCGACCGGACCGGCGGCCTCACTATCGTGTCCCCCTGTTCGGGGCATGGTGCGAAATTCGCCCCGCTGATCGGGCAATGGGCGGCCGACATGGCCACCGGGACCGGCGATATCCCGGCGCGCTTCCGGCAAGCCACCGCGCGGATCATCAACCAACCTTCCTACAGAAACGGACCCAGTACGTGACCCCTTTGGCGACCAAACCGGCAAGCGACACCGTCACCGGGCTCATGCGGGACATCTCCAGCGTCGGGACGGACCCGCGCCGCGGCGGATATTCCCGTCCGGTCTTCTCCCACGCAGAAACCGAGCTGCGCAGCTGGTTCATCGAGCAGGCCGGCAGGCGCGGACTCGATATCATCACTGACAACAACGGGATCGTCTGGGCTTGGTGGGACACCGCGACCCGAATCCGCAAGGACGCCGTCGTCACGGGCAGCCATCTGGACTCCGTACCCGGCGGCGGCGAGTACGACGGACCCCTGGGCGTCGCCTCGGCCCTCGTCGCCGTCGATGTTCTCAAGGCCCGCGGTATCCGTCCGCGCCGCCCCCTGGCGATCGCGGTCTTCCCGGAAGAGGAAGGCTCCCGATTCGGCGTCGCCTGTCTGGGCTCCCGGCTGCTTACCGGCGCCCTCGACCCTGACAAGGCACGCAACCTCAAAGACGCCGACGGCAACACTTACGCGGATGTGGCGGCGGCCAACGGACAGGACCCCCGGTTTATTGGCGCAGACCCCGAAACCCTCCAACAGCTGGGCATGTTCGTGGAACTGCACGTCGAACAGGGGAGGGGACTGGTCGACCTGGACCAACCGGTGGCCATCGGATCGTCCATCCTGGGCCACGGCCGGTGGAAGCTCTCGGTGAACGGCCAGGGCAACCACGCCGGAACCACCCTGATGAAGGACCGGAGAGATCCGATGATCGCAGCAGCCAAGATCATGATCGGCATCCGCGACACGGCAAGGAATTACCGGGACGCCCGCGCGACCGTGGGCCGCCTGCAGCCCGTTCCCGGAGGCACCAACGTCATTGCCTCCCGGGTCGACCTGTGGATCGACGTCCGGCACCCACGCGATGAAGTCACGGCAGCGCTCGTCGAATCCATCCACCTCAACGCGCATGTCATCGCCGCAGAGGAAAACTGCACTGTGACCTTCGGCGTTGAATCGCTCAGCCCCACGGTGCACTTCGACACCGGCCTGCGGGCCCAGCTCCAGAAGCTGCTCCGGGATGCACCTGTCCTGGACACGGGCGCAGGCCACGACGCCGGAGTGCTCGCAGGCCACCTCCCCACCGCGATGCTGTTCGTCAGGAACCCGAGCGGGATCTCGCATTCTCCCGAGGAACTGGTAGAGGACCACGATGCCGAGGCAGGTGCCTTGGCACTTGCCGATGCGCTGGGCGGATTGCTGGGCGAAGCCAGGAACCTGGGCTAGAACGGGCACCTGGGCTAGAACGGGCGGACCCGACTTATGATGGCTGAATGAGCAGCCCCTCAACCAGCCACACGAACCTCGCGCCGGAAACCGAGCGTTCGGCAGGCACCGACGGCACGGACGCACCCGGCAAACTTGAACGCGTCATCGCCGGGCAACTCCGCCGCTACCGCTCGGCCCAGGGACTCTCGGCCGCCGAACTCGCCGCCAGAACCGGCCTCTCCAAGGCGATGATCTCCAAGATCGAGTCGGCCAGTACCTCCTGTTCCCTGACATCGCTGCAGCGTCTGGCGGACGGTCTGAACATCCCCGTCACGGCATTGTTCCGGGGCGCGGACACCGACAGGGATGCCACGTTCACCAGGAACGGTGAAGGCAGCCTGACCGTGCGCAGCGGAACCCAGCACGGGCACGAATACCGCGTCCTGGGGACCCTCAAGGGCCGCACGGACGCTCTCGAGCCCACGCTGGTGACGCTGACGGACGCCTCGGATGTCTTTCCGTTGTTCCAGCACCCCGGCACGGAATTCATCTACATGCTCTCCGGCAAGATGGTCTACGGCCACGGCGCCTACGAGTACACGATGGAGGCCGGGGATTCTCTTCTTCTCGACGGCGAAGGGCCGCATGGTCCGCTGGAGCTGATGGAACTGCCCATCAGGTTCCTGGCCATCTCCGCTAAATAGCGACGCAGCTAAATAGCGACGCTCGGACGGCAAGGCTAGCCCGGGTCTCCCAGCCCGGCTTGTTCCATCAGTTCTGTCAGCCATGGCCGGTGGGCACGGTGGAACACAATTCCTTCGGGAAGCCCCTGCACGGTCGGGACGGAGTGGGCGATGTCGACGGTGATCCGGCTACCAGCCATCGGCGCGTTGGTGATGTGCAGATCGCCGAAGGATTCCGGGAGTGCCGGGTCCATCCAGAATCCGCCGCGTGAAATATGGGCGTCGTAGCGCATCAGGCTCGTCACCAGCCGGATCGGCGTGGTCGCTGCCCAGGCCTGCGGGGAACATGCCGTCGGATACGGAACGGGCTCGGTGACCTGGTCGCGGCTGAAGCCGCAGAACAGTTCCGGGAGCCTGCCATTGGTGTAATCGGCCGCTTCGAAGAGGGCGGTGGAGATCCGCTGTGCTTCTTCCACGAAGCCGTAGCGCATCAGGCCGACGGCAATGATCGCGTTGTCATGCGGCCAGACCGATCCGTTGTGGTAGCTGGCGGGATTGTAGGCGCCCATGTCGCTCGCGAGGGTTCGCACTCCCCAGCCGCTGAACATCTCGGGGGACATGAGGCGTTCGGCGACCAGCGGTGCCTTGTCTTCATCGATAATGCCGTGCCACAGGCATTGCCCCATGTTCGACGCGCACGCGTCGACCTGCCGTTTCTTGCCGTCCAGGGCGATGGCATAGTAGCCGCGGTCGGGCATCCAGAACTGTTCGTTGAACCGTTTTTTCAATTTCGCTGCTTCGCCGGTGAGCCGGGCGGCCAAGGGTGAGTCACCGGCGTCGTACGCCATCCATGCCCGGGACAACAGCGCGGTGTAGACCAAAGCCTGGACTTCGCAGAGCGCGATCGGGGGTTCGGCCAGCCGGCCGTCGGCGAAGTTGATGCCGTCCCAGGAGTCCTTCCAGCCCTGGTTGATGAGGCCCTGGTCGTTGAGGCGCTCATATTCGACGAACCCGTCGCCGTCCTTGTCCCCGTACGTGCGGACCCAGTCCAGTGCGCGGTCGGCGTGGGGCAGCAGCGCCGCGATGGTGTCCTTGGCAAAACCCCAGCGGCTCACCGATCCGAGCGTCATCACGAACTGCGGGGTCGCGTCGACGCTGCCGTAGTAGACGGACTTGCCGCCCAGGGAGAGCCCGCTGGAGACTCCGAGCCTGACCTCGTGCAGGATCTTTCCCGGCTCTTCCTCGCTCATGGGATCCACCACGCTGCCTTGGCGGTCAGCCAGGGTCTGCAAGGTGCCCAGTGCCAGGGACGGGTCCACGGGAAGCGCCATTTCCGAAGCCCAGAGCGAGTCCCGGCCGAAGAGCGTCATGAACCACGGAGCGCCGGCGGCCACCACGATCCGCTCCGGATGGGCAGGATCCTCAATGCGAAGCGCGCCCAGGTCGTCGTAGCTGCGCCGCAGGGTCCGTTCGACCGAACGGTTGCCCATATGCAGTTGGGGAATCTTCGCCACCCATTCCTGGCGGCGGCGGTCGCTACGGGATACCTCCCCTTCGGCCGGACGAACGAACGATGCCACCGGTACGGCGCCGTCGACGGCGGGCACCACGCTCACCCAGGTGCTCCAGTGGCCGTGCGGCGGGACAACCAGCCGGTAGCTCAGGGCCTCCGGGGAGACGTCGGCGCCGCTTGCCTTGACGACGATACCCTTCCGGAGGTCCTGCCAGGCTGCCCTAATGGTCAGGGAGTCGCCCTCCGGATGGCGGGATTCCTCCCAGCGCCGCTGGACGCGAGCCTCCTTTACCTCGAAGAGATCCGCGAAGTCGGCTTCGACGCTGAGGGTGACCACGCATTCGGCGTCGTCGGAGGAGTAGTTCCGGAGGGTGATCTCCTCCAGGATCCCGGCACTGACTTCCCGCAGGCGCTCAACGATCATGGGGCTGTCCGCGTACCCGTCGGAGCGGGGAACACGGCCAATGAACAAAGCCCGGTAGGGTTCCTTCGTCTCCGCCGTCAGAGGCTCCAGGGGCTGGCCGTTGACTGCGAGGTTCCATCGGGACAAAATGCGGGTGTCGTCATGGAAAACACCGTGCGGATGCTCGGGATGGATGTCTCCATTGGCCGAGGAAATACAAAAGGACGAACCCTCCACCAAAGTAACCGTGCCGGACCCCACCGGCCCGGCTGCCGTGTCAGCATTCCATCCAGCCAACCCCGCCTCCTTCAACGGCTCACGACCGGCGCGGCGCTATGCGGCTCCGGGTAAACCCGTCGATCGCTATACTCCGTTGAATAGACGCTACGCCTTTGCGCGCATGGATAGTAGGCGGTGCGCATCCGGGACCGGGATCGGGGGGCTTCCGGGGAAGGTAGGTCGCCCAGTCCTAGGAAAACCAGGGAGCGGCACAGCTGCTGACATGATTCCCCTTGCCACATAACGTTGTCTGTAGGGACGTGACGAAACCGGTTTCCGGATGAGTCCCTCCAACCCCCCCACTCACCTGTGCCTGAAGAATGCCTGGGCAAGGGCGCATTTCGGTGCGTAACAACGACAGAAGAGAACTGTGGATTTTTCACTAATGATGGCTTGTGCAGTCGTCAAGTCCGTCAACCATGAAGCACTCAGCGCATTGCCAAATGCCCCGGTCATTCCGCCACGACCGGCCGGAAGCACCCGCAGGGGCCTGGTCCGCCTGCGGGGATTGCTGGCCCGTCTCCTGCACGGGGCAGCGTGGGCCATTGAACCTCACTCCGCCAACCATCGGGGAAGACAGACCCTCACTCAAGGAGACAGCGGCCTCCCGGAGCGTGCCTGAAAGATCCACGTTCCTGAAGACGGGTCCACCCTGGCCCTGGACCGGACTTCTCAGCTTCTTATAGTCGGGCGAGTGCGTATCAGGGCCAAGGCGGTGACGACGGTGAGCGCGAGCATTACGCTGCCGAATATCACGACGGACAGGACGAGCGGCAGGGATTGCATGATCAGTCCGAGCGCAACGACGGGAAGCGCCATACCGATGTAGCCGGCGAGAAACAGCCCGGTCAATGCCTCCCCTCGGGTGTTAGCCGAGGAGATGGCGATCACCGAGCCGATTGCGGACTTGAACGTCGCGCCGACCCCGGAGCCGGCAACGATTCCGCCGGTGATCAGCAGCGGCAGTGACGAAGCGGTGATTGCCGCGATGACCGTGGCAAGTCCGGCCGCGAGGAGGCCGAGTCCGGCGGCGAGCTGTGCGGTGCGCGACCAGCGGGAGGAGAGGACTTGGAAGGATGCCGAGGAGGCGAAAACGACGAATGTCACCCCGCCGGCCACCAAGTGGGAGGCAATTCTCAACTGCCCCGAGATAAAGGCTGGGGCCAGAGAGGTGAAGAAGCCGAAGACGGCAAATCCGACGAAGGCCAGAAGGGTTGAAGCCAGGTACTGTCCCCGCGCGGCTTGAGGAACGTTCATCCGCTGGGGCCGGTAGGTCCAGGTTCCGTCGACGGTGTTGACGGTTTCGGGAACCGTGACCACCAGCAGCAGCCCGATCAGCAGCAGGAACGCGAATACGACATACGGGGTGTAGAGGGGCATCGGCGCGTACTCGGCCATAAAGCCGGTGAGGAGGGGGCCCAGGCCGAGGCCCCCGATATTGGCGGCGGTGGAGATAACCTCGGCCCGCCGGGACCTGGCGCCGGGTCTTGCCGCACTGCGTAGTTCTGTCATATGCGCTGTCGCGGTGGCCGTGAGCATACCAATGCCTAAGCCGCAGATGAATCGCGCCAGCAGCAGGCCCGGTAGCTCCGGCCAGACCAGGAAGACCAGTGCCGCCACGACGTTGAGCACAACGGCGGGTGCGATAACCCGACGACGGCCGAATCTGTCGGAAATATGTCCGGCCAGGAAAAGGCTGACCACCACTCCGGCAGCGTACGCCGCGAAGATGAGCGTGACGGTGAAGGCGTTGAAACCGTCGCGCTGCTGGTAGAGCACATACAGCGGGGCGGGCGCCGAGGCGAAGGCCATCGTGATCATGAAGACGAAGGCGACGACCCAGAATCCTCGTGCGTGCCGGCGTTCGTGCGTCCGAGTAGCCGCGGTGCTGGGTGCAAATGAAGTTGAAGTACTAGCCATTCCTCCAGTATTCAATTGGTCTGCCATCGCGTCCAACGCTTATTCACGCTAGTATCCATCGCGATCAGCGATAATAGAGGCATGCAGCTCTTTCACCTCGAATACTTCCTTGCGGTCGCCGAGGCCCTGAGTTTCACCGGGGGCGCCCGCCGGGTCAACATCGTCCAGTCCGCCGTCTCGGCCGGCATCAAACAACTCGAACGCGAGCTTGGCGCAGAATTGTTCGTGCGCCAGGGCCGCAGCATCCGGCTCACGCCCGCGGGGGAGGTTCTGCTCCCGCGCGCACGCGTGGTCTTGACGGATGTACAGGCTGCACGGGACGCCGTCGACGCCGCCAGAGGGGCGGTTCGAGGGGCAGTTGTCCTCGGCACGCTTGCCCACGTCGGATCCATTGATGTGTTGCAGATCCTGCGAGAGGTCCGCCGGGACTACCCGGACGTCGTCGTGAAGCTCCGGCAAACCGTCCAGGGCACGCGTACCAGCCTGGAAGACCTCCGCTCCGGGGCCTTGGACCTGGCGCTGGTCTCCGTGCCCGAGCAGGCTGCTCCAGGTTTTGAGCTATACCCCATGCACGTCGAGGGAATTGACTTTGTCTGCTCGGTCCGGCACCGCCTGTCCGGGCGGAAGCGCGTGGCTCTGTCCGAGCTTGTCGACGAACCCTTTATTGACTTTCCCGAGGGATGGGGAAACCGCGCGACTGTGGACAACTCCTTCAGCTCTGCCGCACTGAACCGTACGGTCTCCGCCGAGGTCGTGTCCTTTTCCATGGCCTTGGAACTCGTGCGGCAGGACCTTGGAGTTGTCTTCCTGCCCCGGTCCGCACTTTCAAAAGAGACCGGGGTTGGCACTTGGTCCATCAAAACTCCCCTGAACTGGAGGATCCAATTGGCCCGCTCCGCCGCCCGGCAGCCCACAGCGGCCGAACAAGCACTGATCCTCAAATTCAGGCACACCACCCAGCCGGTCTTTGATATTTAGTCAGATGCGACGTTCACGTTGATATCGGAGCGGCTTTGGAACATGGCGAGTTGCTCCGGAGTGATGGATGAGTCGGTGATAAGGGTCCAAGGACGATCGATCGCTGCCCACCAGTGTGCCGATTTGGCACCCAATTTGCTGGCGTCGGCCAGCACATAAATCTCGTTGGCTGCCGAGATCATCGCCCGTTTGAGCGAAGCCTGTTGATCAGTGGTTTCGCTGAGACCACGAAGGGGATCCACCCCATCGGCCCCCAGGAATGCCGCGTCTGCGGTGAGGCTACTCAATGCCGCTTCCGCGAGGGGGCCGACAGTTCCGGAGCTGATGTGACGCAGGTGTCCTCCCAACAACACGAGATCGACACCCTCCGCGTGCTCGAGTATCCGGGCGCACGTCATCCCATTTGTGATGATGGTCAGTTCCGAGCGGGTTGTCAGGTTCTCTGCGAGAGCGCCGACTGTTGTGCCGGCGTCGAGCAGGTTGACGGAACCCGGAGCGACAAGCGAAGCTGCGAACCGACCGATCATGAGCTTCGCGTCACGCGCGACGAGTTCGCGCTCCTGAAGGCTCTGCTCGCGTGGAGAGTAGCCAGCGGTGACGGCGCCTCCATAGGTGCGATGAATTCGACCGCTGGCCGTGAGGCGTTCGAGATCCCGGCGGATCGTCGAAAGCGATACACCGAATTCTTCGGCGAGCTCTTCGACAGTAGCCGGACGGACCTCGAGTATTGCGGCTATCGTTGTTCGCCGCCCGTTAGCATTCATGGTTCGACTATTTCACCTCGGCGCGTGTTGCTTTTCTTCTCTTATTGCGGCTGTTCGATGTGCGTGACGACGGACGTGAGTGCGTCGACGTCGCCGAACGCGCCGGATTTGGTTATGAACGGCTGTATATGGCCGGGCATCTCGGCGTCGACGATCCCCGGCAGGATTTCGCCTCTGATGTTCAGGACGGCCACGCCAAGGTGGTTTAGCACTGCCACGGCTGTCTCTCCGCCGGAGACGACTATTGAGGATGCGTGGGATGCAGCCGCTGCCGCCGTGGCGCCGATCGCTGCGGCTACGATCTTCGCCTGCTTCTTGTCCAGCGCGGCAGCGAGATCCGGGGTGAGTACGGCTTGTCCGCGATCGAGGGCGTCTCTTAGAGTGGCAATCGTTGCACCGACGTTCATTGCTCCGGAAGGGTCTCCGGCGTCCAGCCTGTCGGTGTGGTCCAGATGGATGTGCTGGAATCCGGCTCTGACGAGTTCATCCAGTTGGGCACGGCTCGTCGGCGCATAGCTTCCGATGACGACGAGGGAGTGGCCTCCGGCCCGATGTCCACCCTTGACTGGGATCGGCCGTGCCCGCTTCGCAGGCTCGTCGGATTTCAACGACGAGGCGAGTGCCGCCGAGATGCCCCCGGAGCCGACGAGGAGTGCCTGGTCACCGAAGGATTCGGCGGCCGCGACTATGGCAGCCAGGTCGGAATCGTTCCGGGCATCGACAATAGCCGTGTCGATGTGCGCGCTAAGGATCTGTTGGAAGCGAGCCGCGAGGGAAGCAGGGTCGGTCCAGTCGTCAGTTGAGACAAGCGCGTGGCTTAATCCGGTCCCGGACAGCACATCTGCTACTCGACGTTGGCTGCCGAGCGGCGTGCCGGCCACATGCACGATTCCGTTGAGGGTTGTGCGTCCGGTTCGGGGAAACGCGGGAGCCACGATCGCGAGTATGGGGAGATCGGGCAAACGCAAGGCTTCGAGGGAAGCCGCGATTTCGACTCCAACGTTGCCCCGCAGCAGGGAGTCGATTTTCTTGAAGACGCGGACGCCATTCCGGCCGGCCCGTGAAACGAGCCCACCCACCGTTTTCCTCGCAGTGAGACCATCCGCGTAACGGGTTTCAGTATTAATCGCAAGGACGTCTGCGGGCGGCCATGCGACCGTGGGATGAACGAGCACAGCGGTTTCCCGGCTCGCTGAGAACGGGACTGCAGCGTCAGCAGCCCCGGTGAGGTCATCGGCGACGATAAGGAGCTCCACTATGCGGCGATCTGTAGGGGAGCAGCCTGAGCGCTCACGTTGATTCGCTGCGCTGGGTAGGCAGTAAACAGAAGAATCCCGCTTGGGATTTTCCGGAGGGTCGCCTTGATGGATACGGCCATGTCTCAACCTTAAAATCGTCGATTTCGCGCCGATTACGTGTAGCGTACGTCGCGGAATCTGCGCCAAACGCGCATATTTATGCTTACAGGAGTTCTTCCTGGGGGAGTGGTGCCAAGCGGGTTCAGTTCACCAATCCTGGAATTCCCTGGTCAAGCCGAAGGGAACGGAATCGCTGAGGGCGACCGTGAAAGAGTCGTGTCCATGGCGTGAGACGAGTATTCCACAGCGTCGTTCCCGCATTGCTACCGCCCGGGCGGCGCTCACCGCTTCATCGAGTTCGCGGTCCATGCTGGCACGGTCCGTCGCCGTGATCGTTAATGTGCCAGGACTGACGGTGATCATGTGTTTCTCCTTTAGTGTTCTATATGTCAGGTGTTGCTGTTCCCGGATAACGACTTCGGCCTGCCGTGAATAGGGCGTACCGGCAGGCCGAAGTCGTTCTTGGGAGCCTTGTCCGCGAATGCCCCGATGCTCGGGGCCTATTTGCCCTCAGGTCGCGGTGGGGCGAGGTCGATCGCTTGCCGCAAAGCCTCGAGAAGCGATTTGTGATCTGCTATGTTTTCGCCTGCGATGTCGAATGCCGTCCCATGGTCAACTGACGTCCGAACTACGGGAAGGCCGACGGTGATGTTCACGCCGTTCTCTAGCCCAAGAACTTTCACAGGACCATGACCCTGGTCATGGTACATCGCCACGACAAGGTCAAAGTCCCCCCTGCCGGCCCGGAAGAACACGGTATCGGCGGGCAGCGGACCGAAGGCATCAATTCCTTCCGCCTGGGCTTGCTTGATGCCCGGCTCAATCTTGATTGCTTCTTCCCCGTTGCCGAACAAGCCGTTTTCACCGGCATGGGGGTTGATGGCGCAGACAGCGATTTGAGGGTTCGTGATACCTGAACGGATCAGGAGGTCGTAGCCGCGTTTGATGGTCCTGTAGACGAGCGGACCGTCTATTCGCGCCACCGCATCCAGAAGGCCAAGATGGGTTGTCACATGAATGACTCTCATCTTCGGGGCCGTCAGCATCATGGAGACTTCATCCGTGCCGGTTAGTTGCGCCAGCAATTCGGTGTGCCCGGGGAATTTGTGTCCTCCGGCGTGAAGTGCGGCTTTGTTCAAGGGTGCGGTACAGATGGCATCGATCTTGTTGAGCGTGGACAGTTCTACTGCCTTCTCCAAGAACAGGTAGGCCGCATGCCCGGCCTCGGCCGATAGTTCTCCCCAAGGTAAATCGGCCCGGACACTGGGCACATCCAGGCAATCAATGGTTCCAGCCTCAAACCGCGCCTGGGACGGCTCGCCGATGCTGTTGACCTTAAGGGCACTTCCTACCACGTCCATCGCCAGTTCCAGTCGACCCCTGTCACCAATGACAAATACGCGCGCCCGGTCCTGGATCGAAGGATCCGCCATAGCCTTGGCGATGATTTCAGGGCCGATCCCTGCTGGATCTCCCATCGTGATGGCTACAATCGGTCGTCCCATTATCTGTCTCCTCTAGTCAATGAACCGGGTTGTTGTATTTGTGGCAGGTTGCCGATGATTTTGGCCGGCCATCGATGGCTTTGGTAAAGATGGGCCGATCCGGCATAGCAACGTGATGGGCCTGCCGCCTGAACAGCGTCAGGCAGGGAATTCACAACCCCTGCGGCCGGCCCTGCCGAGCCAACCAGAAGGCTTTGGAACTCCAACAATCGGTGCGCGGTCGCTACCGTAACGAGGTCCTCGTCTGTCGTGCAGTCGACGACGGCCGCATCACACTCCGCAAGGAAGACCCCGCGGATCCGGTCGGCAAGAATCTGTGCGTCCGCATATTCGCTCCTTTTGATGACGGCTGCACGCAGGCCGCCCCGGCGAAGTGCTTCGACGACACCGATGCTGTTCGTTTCGCCTGCTGCGCTTGGACCATCAATCAACGCGGTCCCGTCGACGGTTATTCTGGCCGCCGCGGGCAGCGCTGGTGCGACAACCGCGAAGGCAGGCAGCCCCTTCCGGCCCATTGCCCTGAGCGCGCCAGCGACTTCGTCGCCGACATTCAAATCCGCGACGATTGTCCCCAAGTCGTACGAGCCGAACCGCCCCGCGGGCTCTTGAAGGTTTATTTGGCTACAATCCACGATGCCTCCTTCCTCGGACAAATTGGGCAGAATACTGATTGATTCTTTGCAGCAGCTTTGTGTCTGGGGTTCAGACGCGTTCATTCGGCCCTGCAAGGTGACTATTGTGCGACGGGGGCAGCGACGGCGTCGTCGACGCCATGGGCATGTGCCGGCTCTTCTTCTCCAATGGGGTGTCGCGGCAAGGTCAGCGCGACGACGACACCTGCCAACAGGAAGATGCCGGCGACTACGAAGGCACTGTTGTAGCTGTGTGTGGTGTCAACGATGTAACCGGTAACGATCGGTGCGGCGGCCCCGAACGTGTTGCCCCCGATCATGGCTATGCTGTTGGCCCTTCCGGCCAAGTGGCGCGACCTGAGCAGATCGCCCAGCAACGCCAGGTTCATGGAGACGGTTGTAGAAATGCAGGTCATCGAGATGCTGATCAGGATCAGGATCATGGTGACGTCGGAGAAAAACGGCGTCAGCAGGACGACTGAACTCGTCAAGAGACAAGCGGCAACGATATAACGGCGCCGGGCCGCGGATTGTGCATGCCTTTTCAGCCTGCGATCAAAGACGATGCCGAGTCCGATTCCTGCGAGAACTGCGACGACGTACGGTACTGCCGTAAACAGTCCGGACTTCATGATCGACAAATGGTGGACCTGCTCCAGATATCCCGGGAGCCAAGTTAGAAACAGGTACTGCGTGTAGACGGCTGCCGACTGGATGAGCGCCACGCCCCACATGCTTCGGTATCGCAGGAGGCTCAGGACGCCGCCCTTGGGCTTGCCCTCCTGTGACTGCTCACCTGGTACTTTTCGCTCCTCCAGGATCATGGCTCGCTCTGGCTCCGACAGCCACGTGGCCTTGGATGGATCACGGAACCAGATCAGCCAGGCAGCAAGCCAAATGAATCCGAGGGCGCCCATGATTACGAACATTGTCTGCCAGCCAAAGGACGTAATCAGGGCCGCTGCCAAGATTGCTCCCAGGGCCGGTCCCGCATAGGCACCTGAGTTGTATATGGAGGCAGCGCGGCCACGCTCGCTGGCGGGGGCCCATTCCCGCAACACTCTTCCGGCGGCCGGATATGTTGACGATTCCCCGACTCCCATGAGCAGCCGGGCTCCAATGAGGCCACCGAATCCGCGGACGATACCAACGAGCATCGTGGCCAGCGACCAAACGACGATGCTGACCGCGTTGACTACCCGCGGGCCGAACCGGTCGGTGAGCATGCCGCTGGGAATGAGGAAAAGCAGGTACGACCATAGGAACGCCGAAAGCATGAGTCCTACCTGGGTCGACGAAAGATTGAGCTCCTTCTGGATAGGTGCTACCGCGACGGAGAGCGCGGTCCGATCCATGTAGTTGATCATGACCAGGACGAAGAGCAGGAGATAGATCCACCAACGGCGGCGGGCGATTTTCATTTTCAAAACCTCGTTGTTTCTAAGAATTTAGTGGGAGCTGCCGGCAAGCAGGTCGATGGTTGTGGTTCCGGCACCGTCGGGCTGCCAGATTTTTACTCCTGCCTCGAGCTGGGAATGCGCGATGGGCTCCCCGTCTCTGAGGCTCAGCAATCGGTCATGCCCGGGTACGAGAATCAAAGAAGGATCATCGAGGAGCATCCTTCGGACGGTTTCGATGCTTTCCCGGCTCAGGTCAGGATCTAGGGTCATGTCGGCGACCCCTGACATCAGTTCAGTTTCGTTCTTGACGGCGTCGCCAGCGAAGATCGCGCGGCCACCCTCAACCGCCGCGTGGTAGGCAAAGTGCCCGGGCGTGTGTCCCGGAGTCGCCAACGCAAAGAACCCGGGCAATGGTTCTGCGCCGTCGGCAATCCGTTCCACGCGATCGGATCGGCTAAGGAAATCAACGTGGAACTCCGGCAGTTCCCACGTTCCTACGGGTTGTTCGACGGCCCATTCCAGCTCCGGTCGCGGCACGATGATGCGCGCGTTGGGGAAAAGGGGAAAATTGCACGCGTGGTCCCAATGACAGTGCGTGAGCGCGACGGCGGTCACGTCCTCGCGTCCGATGCCTTGGTTCGCGAGAGCCGCCATGAGCGGGACTCGGTATCCGTAGCCGCCTGTGTCGACAAGGATGGTCTCCCCTTGCCCTCTCAGGACTGAGACGGTGCTCCATCCCAGTCCACCATGGCAGGTACTTCTGCCGGGAAAACCCTGGATCAAGATAGTCAAGTCATACACAGTGCGCCTCCTTGCGATACATGTACTGACAGATGCGCCGGCCAAGCGCTTCACGGTCGATTACTTCCGGGTGCCTCGCCGCACGTCGTTGATGCTGGCGCCTTCTTGCACTGACGGGGGTTAGCTCAATGCATGGTCGATGCATATATCTTGACATCGATGCGCGTTCTACGCAATAGCAATGCACATTCTGCGCAGAATTGAGAGACGGGTCGCCGCGAGGGAGGCTGGCGTGTGGGTTTACGATTTAAGGCAGATCAGAGATGCGTGAACCGCGCAGTCCGCGGTGACCCGGTCATTGAATCAAAGCGTTTTGCAGCTTCAGTTGCCCGGGAGGGTCTGCTTGTTCGGCGGTGGGGTTTTTCGCCACCAACACGTCGATCCCTTCCGCTTCGAAGGCTCTTAGTTCGGCCGGTTCGGCGCTTTCGTCAGTTACCAGCGTCCAAGGTTTGCCCAGGCGGCTCCAGAAGTGGAAAGGCCGGTGGCCGATCTTTGCGCCGTGCGCGAGAACATAGACGCGCTCTGCGCGTCGGGCCATGAGTTCCTTGAGCCTCGTCTGGGTGAGCTCGGCCTCACATATGCCATCGGTCGCACTGACGCCGTCGGCCCCAAGAAAGGCGCGGTCAAACGTCATGCGTTCCAGGGCTGCCTCCGTCAACGGGCCGACAAAAGCTTGGCTGAGTGCCCGCAGCCTTCCGCCGAGGCACTCCAACTCAACGCCTTTGCTGTCATTGAGCTCCGCTATGACTGAAAGGCTCGTTGTGGCGACGTGAAGCCGGCTCGTCGCCTTAAGCTCGTGGGCAAGCAATGCGATGGTCGATCCAGCGTCGAGTAGAACAGACTCTCCTGGCCGAATGAGCCCGGCTGCGCTCCGGGCGATCGCCAATTTCGCGTCGTACGCTTCGCCTGCGCGCTCCCTTAGCGCGGATTCAGGATGGGCGGCCAGTGCCATAGCGCCGCCGTAAGTCCTGGCGAGGAGTCCTTCAGCGGTGAGGCGCGCGAGGTCGCGGCGGATAGTCGATGCCGTCACATTGAAGTGGGCGGCGAGTTCATCCACGCCTGCCAGGCCGACAGTGGTGGCGCGCTTGACGATCTCCTCGCGGCGCATGTGGGAGTTCGTGGCCAATTCGATGCCTTTCGCTACGCGTCAGGCCGATGCACATCCCGTACACAGCTTTCGACGATGATCAGATGCTACCCGGGCAGGACCAGTCGGCGCTTCCATTGGTCACTTCGCTGATCCACGATTTCCTGAGCGAAGTCCGCAACCCGTTTTCGTATCGGATGCGGGAGTTACCTATATTGTTTACAGCTATCGGGCAGTAGTTGGCGCGAATATCCCGCACATGACGAGGTCCCGCGGTCTAGGGTGGGACATCGAGAGGACAGGCAAAGTGACTGGATCACGCAACGGCACGCGGAGCCGGGACGACGGGCCGGCGGGTCCGCCGGGCGGTCTCATCGTCGGCGCGTACGCCACGTCTCCCTACCGCAACGACTGGCATCCAGAGTTCGAGAGTCGGCTTTTTGACTTGCTCTCGGCCATGCCCGGACTCCGGGGCCTTGAAATTCCATGGTTCGGGTCGCTGCATCAATTCGACGATAACTGGTTGCTGACGCATCTTCGTCCTCATTGGGACTTGGTTTTGAACGATATAGGTTCCGGCCTCCGGGGGGTCGCCGCGGATTCGACGTACGGACTTGCCTCCCGCGACAGGCTCGGCCGGATGTCAGCGTTGAAAATGGCAGCCCGACTCCGCGACGATGTAGACAGGCTGAATCAGGCGGCAGGGCGACAGGCTGTCATCGCCGTCGAGTTCCATAGCCCGCCCCCACGGATGAGTAGCAGTGAGGCCCTGGCGGAGTCACTAGCCCGGATACAAAGTTGGGATTGGGGGGAAACCAGCCTGCTTGTCGAGCACTGCGATGCCCTTGTAGCAGGGCATCCACCTGCCTTCGGCTACCTCTCCCTGACGGACGAGCTATCAGCCGTCATTTCCTCGGGGACAGACTTTGGAATCTCCATCAATTGGGGCCGTTCCGCCATCGAGTTACGCGATCCGGACCGTGTCCTCGAGCATATCGCTGAGGCCCGGTCGGCAGGTCTTCTCCGATCGATTGTGTTTTCGGGGGCTGCGTCACAGGACACGGAATTCGGTCCGTCCTGGGTCGACGCGCATCTGCCTCCGGCGGCATCAAATACCAACAAGTTCGGCGAACCCGCGTCCCTCCTCACCCCGGGCCGGATGAAATCCGTTCTCGATACATCAGGCCAGCTTGACTGGATTGGCCTGAAAATCGCCGCCCGGCCTGTGGACTTACCGTTGGCCGGACGGATCCAGCTGCTTTCAGATTCAATTCGGCTCGTCAACGAGGCGAGGGCGTCCGCATCTGTGTAACCTCGAGCCAGCATGTTGTGCGAAAAGCCTGTCACCCGCTTCCTCGCCGCTAGCCGGTGAAGAATTTCCCAGCGAATCCAAAACCCAATCACCTTTAAGAGGTCAGCCCGTGCCCCCACGCCAACCTTCCGAGTCTTCCAGAGTCAAAGCCGCGGTCAGCGACGCGTATCCTTCCATGCGCGCGTCCATTCTCGAAGGCAGGATCCCCCCCGGAACTCGGATCAACATCGACGCCGTTTCCCGCAGCCTCGGCGTGTCCCAAACGCCGGTGCGTGAGGCGCTGCAGCGGCTTGAAGGGGACAACCTTGTGGTGTACAGCCCCGGCCGCGGCTATAGTACAACCCCCCTGCTGGATCTGGCCGAGCTGCGCTCCCTTTTTGAGTTCCGGCTTCTGGTAGAGCCCTGGGCCGCGCGCTCGGCGGCGGTGGATCGGCTCGCGAATCCCGCTGGTGCGCTCGGGAACGAGCTCGCGGCGTTCCGCAGCGCAATGGGGGGCACGGGCGACCGGCGCCAGGACCTCGTGGCGCACGACGCTCGCTTTCACGACACGATCCTGGCTGCGTCGGGCAACGATGTGGTCCGCCACGCCTTTGCGCAGACGCACTGCCACCTGCACACGTTCCGGCTTTACCCTGCTGACGTCGACGGCGCCATCACCGTCGCTGAGCACTCAGCCATCCGGGAGGCCATCGAGGCCTGCGAGCCGGAGCAGGCCGAGGCGGCGATGGCCGAACATATCAGGAACTCATTCGGGCGGTTTGCGCAGGCCTTCCCGGGTAATTCAGCGTTGCCGGCACTGGAAGACAGCGGCCCCTCAAGGCGACATATTGTGAAGTGAAACGAAGCCCCGGCTTGGCACCGGGGCTTTTTGCTGGGCTGATCCCTTGATCTCGCCGCTATTTCCTATATGATTATCGAAATTCATATAGGAAACGACGATTCTGTCGTTCACTGAGAGAAGAGATTCATGCCCTCCATCATTTCCATCACCACCCAGGACGTCCGGTTTCCCACGTCCTTGGAGCTCGACGGCTCCGACGCGGTCAACGTTGACCCGGACTACTCGGCGGCTTACGTTGTCATCTGCACGGACGCGGGCGAGGAGGGGCACGGCTTGGTGTTCAGCTGCGGGCGCGGGAACGACATCATTACGTACGCCATCGACGCCTACTCCCGCCTGCTGCTGGGCCGCGATATCGACGAGTTGATTTACGATCTGGGCAACGCGTCCAAGCGCCTTATCCACGATTCGCAGCTCCGCTGGCTTGGCCCGGAAAAAGGCGTCACGCAAATGGCGGCTGGCGCGTTGGTCAGCGCCCTTTGGGACATCCGTGCCCGCCGTGAAAACAAGCCCCTTTGGCTGCTCCTCAGTGAAATGCCCGCCGAGGAAATCGTCGACGCTGTCGACTTCACGCATATCCGTGATGCCCTGAACCCGCAGCAGGCGCTCGACATCCTGCGCACCGGCGAAGAAGGCAAGGCTGCCCGCATTGCTTCACTCATGACCGACGGCTATCCGGCCTACACCACGTCGCCCGGGTGGCTCGGTTACAGCGATGAGAAGCTGGTGAGGCTGAGCAAGGAAGCCGTTGCGGACGGCTTCTCGATGATCAAGCTCAAAGTGGGCGGGGACATCGACGACGACCGCCGCCGCATGGCCATCGCCCGCGAAGCGGTGGGAAATCTTCCTATCGCCATCGACGCCAACCAGCGCTGGGAGGTGTCCGAAGCCATCGACTGGGTTAAGCAGCTGGCCGAATACGATCCGTACTGGATCGAGGAGCCCACCAGCACCGACGACATCCTGGGCCACGCGGACATCCGCCGGGGAGTATCGCCGGTTCGTGTCGCCACCGGCGAGGCCGTGGCCAGCCGAATTGTCTTCAAGCAGCTCATGCAGGCCGGCGCCATCGATGTCCTTCAGCTCGACTCCACCCGCGTGGGTGGCGTGAATGAAAACATTGCGAACCTCCTCCTTGCCGCCCGCTTCGGTGTTCCCGTATGCCCGCATGCCGGCGGTGTGGGGCTGTGTGAACTGGTCCAGCACTTCTCTTTCTTTGACTACGCTGCCATCACCGGCACGCAGGAAGGCCGGATGATCGAATACGTGGATCACCTGCACGAACACTTCGCCGAGCCCGTTCGCATCCTCAACGGCCGGTACGCCGCGCCCCGCCGCCCGGGGACGGGCGCCGAGATGCTGAGTGCATCCCGGACGACATGGGAATTCCCCACCGGGGCTGGTTGGCTTGAGGTGGGCGACCGAGCGGCCGTGACGGGCGCGTCCCTGGTTCCCGCAGGCGGCGTCCGATGAACACCACCATCGAAGACCTCAACGCCAAGGTGGCGGCTGCCCACGGTGCCTTCGAAAAGGGCCGCGCAGCGGATCCGGAGGTCCGTGCTTCGTGGTTGGAGGCTGTTGCAACCGGGCTGGAAAATGCCGGCAGTACCCTCGTGGAGCTGGCGGTCAGGGAAACACATCTCAGCACGCCGCGGCTGGAAGGCGAATTGAAGCGCACCGTCTTCCAGCTGAGGCTCTTCGCCGAAGAAATCCGGCAAGGCGAACACTTCGACGCGACGATCGACCATGCAGACGCCCGCTGGGGCATGGGCCCGCGGCCGGATCTCCGCAGGGTCAATGTCCCACTCGGCGTCGTGGCGGTCTTCGGGGCGTCCAACTTCCCGTTTGCCTTCAGTGTCATGGGTGGCGATAGCGCTTCGGCTTTGGCCGCCGGCTGCGCCGTCGTGCACAAAGCGCATGACGGCCACAGGCAACTCGCAGCGCGCACGGCGGAAACCGTGATGGCCGCACTAGACGGCGCTGGCGCACCCCCCGGCCTGTTCTCGCTAGTGAACGGACGCCCCGCGGCAGAGGCGCTGGTAGACCATCCGCTGATCAAGGCCATCGGGTTCACAGGCTCGACGGCGGGCGGCAGGGCATTGTTCGACCGCGCCGCCGCGCGGCCCGAGCCCATCCCGTTCTTTGGCGAGCTGGGCGGGATAAACGCCGTCTTCGTCACCCGGGGGGCCTGGGAGTCCCGGCGAAGCGAGATCGTCAACGGTTACGTCAGCTCATTCACTATGGGCATGGGGCAGTTCTGCACCAAACCGGGACTGTTGTTCGTCCCCGCTGGAGGCCGGGATGAGGTCCGCAGGCTCTTGAGCGATGCCCTGGCCGGGTTCGCACCTGCCCAGCTCCTGAGTGAGCGGCTGCATCACGGCTTCCGGGAGGCAGTAGAACAGCTTCGGGACACCGACGGTGTTGATGTCCTGGTGGAAGGCGACTTCGCGGCGACGCCGGCGCCCACCCTGCTCCACACCACGCCCGCTGCTGTGCGCCGTGATCCGTCGATCCTTCGTCAGGAAATGTTCGGGCCGGCCAGCGTAGTTGTGGAATACGGCGATGAGTCCGAACTTACGGCCCTCGCACAAATGCTCGAGGGGCAGCTCACCACCACGTTGCAGGCAGAGCCGGATGACGACGTTACCGAGCTCGCGGCGCGGCTGACGGACGTCAGCGGTCGCGTGCTGTGGAACGGCTGGCCGACCGGAGTCACGGTCAGCTACGCCCAGCACCACGGCGGACCATACCCCGCCACGACGTCGGCCACCACCTCCGTTGGAACGGCCGCCATCCGCCGCTTCCTTCGGCCCGTGGCCTATCAGTCGTTCCCCGAAGCGAGACTGCCCGAGCCGCTGCGGGATGACAATCCTTGGAACGTGCCCCAACGAGTGGACGGCGAGTGGCGCGGCAGGGGACGCTTTGTCAACCCACCATCGATTGAAGGTCCGCGATGAACTCCCGCCACACCGCAACCTCGGTCCTACCCGACGACGCTGAAAACGCGCTGCTGATCGGCCGGATCTGGGACTTCGAAACCGCCGGTCCCCGTGTGGTGGCGGTCCACGGAGAGGACATGTTCGACATCCAGCGCCTGGCCGGCACGGTCTCCGAGCTGTTGGAGCGCACAGACCCGGCGGCCGATGTCCGCTCTGCTATTGCCGACAGGTCAGTGATCGAACCACGGTGGAAGACTGCCGACGTCGTCGAGGCGTCCCTCCGGCAGGACACCAGCCGACCCTTCCTGCTGGCTCCGGTCGACCTCCAGGTCATCAAGGCGTGCGGCGTGACTTTCGTGGACAGCATGATCGAACGCGTCATCGAGGAACGCTGCGGCGGAGAGTCCAGCCGGGCCACGGCGATGCGCGAGCTCGTGGGCAAGGCACTCGGCGGCAGCATCACCGGGGTTCGCCCCGGGTCTCTTCAGGCCGCCGAGGCCAAGCGTGTCCTGATCGCCGAAGGTCTATGGTCCCAGTATCTGGAAGTCGGAATCGGGCCGGATCCAGAGGTCTTCACTAAGGCGCCGGTGCTCTCGTCCGTGGGACTAGGCGCCGGCGTGGGGATTCCATCCTTTTCTTCGTGGAACAACCCCGAGCCGGAGCTCGTGCTCATCGTCAATTCGCGGGGAGACGTTAGGGGCGCGACCCTGGGCAACGACGTGAACCTGCGCGACGTCGAGGGCCGCAGTGCGCTCCTCTTGGGCAAGGCAAAGGACAACAATGCCTCCAGCGCGCTGGGACCGTTCATCCGACTGATTGACGAGGGCTTTACCCTCGACACGGTACGGCAGGAAGAGATCCTGCTGCGGGTGGAAGGTACGGACGGCTACGCAATGGAGGGCCGCAATTCCGTGGCCAGAATCAGCAGGCCATTCGAGGAACTAGTGGCGGCCACTTTCGGTCCGCACCACCAGTACCCCGACGGTTTCGCTCTGTTCACGGGCACCTTGTTCGCACCCACCCAGGACAGGGACACGCCGGGGCAGGGATTCACCCACAAGACGGGTGACGTTGTCGCCATCAAGAGCCGCCACCTCGGCACACTCGTCAACCATGTGGCTCCCGCCGAAGAACTGCCGGAATGGACGTTCGGGGTCCGACAGCTGTTCAACTACCTGAGGTCCGAAGAACCTACGGCGCCGGTCCACGGCTAACGGGTCCCACGATCTGCTGACGGGGCGCGGGTCGGGCCGGGCCGGCCTGCGCTCCACAGTCGGCGGGCTGACGGCTCAGCGTCGCCGTCGCGGTGTGGTGGGGGAGTGAATTCGTACATGATTCCACCGAATCCTATTGTTCATCTGTTGGTGGCCGTAGATTTGGCTATCCTTCACGAACGGCCACCGTTGCCCCGGCAATGTGTTGAACATGACAGATGACAGACAAATTTTTAGTAAAGCATTTTCACGACGTGGTTTTTTCGCGGCGGCAGGAGTCGCAAGTGCCGGCGCAGCACTGGCCAGCGCGGCACCTGCCACGGCGGCCACTGGGGGTAAGGTGTCGGCGTTGCCGACGACGGTGGGCGACCCTCTGACAACCCCGATCGTAAACGGCCTGCACCTCCAGTTCGGGGCGGATGCGTCCAGCGAAGTCGTGGTGTCATGGCACACCCTGCAGCCGGTCAGCCATGCCCGGGCGATGCTTGGTGAATTGGACGGAAGCTACAGCAAGAGCCAGGATGCGGTGCAGATCAGCTACACCGACGGCAAGTCCGGTCAAATCGTCTACGCCTATCACGCGAAACTCACCGGTCTGAAATCGTCCCACGACTACGTCTACGCGGCCATCCACGACGGCGCGCAGCCTGAGTTTGGTTCATTCCGAACCGGACCGCGTGGCCGCGAGGCTTTCACGTTCACCAGCTTCGGCGACCAGGGCACACCGACGTTGGGAAAGAAGTACGTCCCGCCGGCGGGAGTCACGATCGCCAATCCGCCCTGGGTCAACGACAATCTCGGCTCGCCTGCTGCGGGGGACATGCCCGCTGGAATCGAACGCGTGCAGCCCTTGTTCCACTTGTTCAACGGCGACCTCTGCTACGCCAATGGCTCCGTGGACCGAGTACGCACCTGGACCGATTTCTGGGACAACAACTCCCGCAGCGCCCGGCACCGGCCATGGATGCCGGCGGCGGGCAACCATGAGAACGAGCTTGGCAACGGGCCAATTGGCTATGCGGCCTACCAGACATACTTTTCGGTACCGCCGCAGCCGGGCCAAACCGATATCACCCGCGGGCTCTGGTACTCCTTCACCGTTGGTTCTGTGCATGTGATCAGCCTGGCCAACGATGACGTCTGCATCCAGGACAGCGGAAGCAGCTACGTCCGCGGATACTCCCAGGGCGCGCAGAAGGCATGGCTTGAGAAGGAACTGATCGCTGCCCGGTCCGACAAGAACATCGACTGGGTTGTAATCTGCATGCACCAGGTCGTCATCAGCACCGCGAGCGCGCTCAACGGCGCCGATCTGGGCGTCCGGCAAGAATGGGTGCCGCTGTTCGATAAATACGGCGTTGACTTGGTCGTCTGTGGCCACGAACACCACTACGAACGATCTCACCCGATCCGCGGCCAGCAGCCCAACGCGACACTGACCCCGATCCCGGCAGACACCAACACCGCGACCATCGACACTACCAAGGGCACCGTGCACATGGTCCTGGGAGGCGGGGGCACCTCAGTGACCTCCAACCAGATGTTCTACAACCCGCCCGCCTGCCGTGTTATCACCAGCGTCGGCCCGCTCAACCCTACGACCAACAGGCGGCCACCGGTTTACACGCAGGAAGACGCACCCTGGTCGGCTAAGCGCGACGCCGCCAACTCGTACGGATTCGCCGCCTTCACCGTCGACCCGGGAACCCAGCCCGGCGGAATGACCAAGCTTCAAGTCACCTACTACAACGTGCTCGGACCACAAGGACAGCTGGCCGCCTTCGAATCCTTCACACTCCAGCGGCCCCGCACCGACAACACCCGCCAAGGCACCGGAAGCGGAAACGACAAAGGCCAATAAGGCTAAACCCGTCCGCGGCTAGACGACGTCGGTCCGCTCCCGCAGCAGATACGTGCAGCGGGAGCGGGCCGGCCAAGGTGACCGGTCCCTTACCCCTTGGTTCCGGTCAGCCTTCCGGGCGGGGCCGACACCCCGGCAAGTCGCGCCGGTTACCCCATCGAGAAAGATTGAAGAAAACATGCGATACCTCGCTCATCAATTGACCTGGAAACCACTCGCGGCCGCCGCCGGCGCCGCGGTCCTGGCTACCTCCACCCTCACCGCCGGCCTGTTCGGCTTCGGAGCCGGCCCGGCCACCGCAAGCGAAAACCACGCGGACACGGCCACACCCATCAAGCACGTGGTGGTGATCTTCGGCGAGAACGTCTCGTTCGACCACTACTTTGCCACCTACCCCAAGGCTGCCAACACGCCAGGTGAAACCCAGCAGGGAACCGGGCTCCCGGCAACGCAGTTCACCGCCGCAAGGAACACACCGACGAACATTGCGACACTGGCTCACGACGGCCTGCTGGCCCCGAACAACCCGAACTCCATCCAGCCGCAGCGACTGACACCGGCACGGGCCGTCACCTGCGACCAGAACCACACCTACACCGCCGAGCAGTTGGCCTACAACGGTGGCCTGATGAACAAGTTCGTTGAGAACACCAGCAAGGACGTGTGTGCAGCGAACCAATATGGCGCGCCGGGCCTGACCATGGACTACTACGACGGGAACACCGTCACGGGCATGTGGAATTACGCCCAGAACTACGCCATGAGCGACTCGTCCTTCAGCACCGGCTTTGGTCCGTCAACCCCGGGCGCGTTGAACCTGGTCTCGGGCCAGACCCACGGTATCCAGGAATTCACTGCCGCGGGTGCACCGGTCGTTCCGACAGCCAGCACCTCCACCGTACGCGTCCCAAACCCGAGCGGCGTCGGAACAGTGATCAACGACCCCGACCCGGTCTACGACGACTGCTCCAACAGCAGCCATAAGACCACCAACAACGTGGCCGGCGCGCAAGGTAAGAACATCGGCGATCTGCTCAACGCCAAGGGAGTTAGTTGGGGATGGTTCCAGGGTGGATTCACCCCGACCGCCCCGGCGTCCGGATCCACGCCGGCTTCCTGCCTGAGCACGCACACCAACGTCACGGGCGCCTCCATCGTCGACTACTCGCCGCACCACGAGCCCTTCCAGTACTTTGCCTCCACCGCCAACCCGCACCACCTGCCGCCGGCTTCGGTCTCGGAAATCGGTCACAACGGCCAGGCCAACCACCAGTACGACGTGACGGCGTTCGACCAGGTCGTCAACTCGAACAACATGCCCGCCGTGTCGTTCCTAAAGGCTCCCCAATACCAGGACGGCCACCCCGGAAGCTCCGACCCGATCGACGAGCAGACCTTCGTCGCCAATCAGGTCAATGCCATCCAGAACTCCCAGAACTGGAACAGCACCGCCGTCATCCTCGCCTACGACGACTCTGACGGATGGTACGACCACGTAGCAGCAGCCGTGAAGAACTCCTCCAACTCTCCCGATGATGCCGCGTTCTGCCTGAACGCGTACAACAAGGGCGTTCCCATGGCCGGCGGCTACGCGGACCGTTGCGGCCCGGGCCCGCGCCAGCCGCTGATCGTGGTTTCTCCGTTCGCGAAGACGAACTTTGTTGACCACACCCAGACGGACCAGACATCCATTCTGCGTTTGATCGAGGACAACTGGAGCACCGGCCAGATCGGCGGTTCCTCGCTCGACGCCAACGCGGGCTCGTTGACGAACATGTTCGACTTCAAACACCCCAACACGGACAAGGTCATCCTGAATCCGACGACCGGTGCCGTCGTCCCCGGGAAGGACACCAACGGCAACGGCAACCATAACGGAAACGGCCAGAACGGTAACGGTAACGGTAGCGGAATCGGCAATCAGATCAACAACCGGTGGAACGGCCTGAACTGATCCTCCATCGAATTCGGAAAGGACCTCGGCGATGCACGCCCCAGAATGCTGGTCGCGTGTACGGATGTCCTGATGCTCCTGGCGGGATGGCACTGGCCTTATGCAGCTTTTCAGACTAACGGGCTCAACGATGGGCCGAACTGCGTACCCTTGCGGGTTCGCAGCAGCTAGGACTTCTTGATTAGGGGAAATACACCATGGGCAAGAAAAGACGTTTGCGTAAGGGCGTGGCCATTCCGGCTGCCGCCGTTGCGCTGGTATTGGCTGGCGGCGGCGCGTATGCGGCCGGTAACACTGACTGGGGGCAGCGCCTGATCGGGCGGCAGGCCAACGGGTCGGTGCTGACCGCGAGTAACCAGTTGGTCACCCCGGCCGGGTCCGGGGTGGAGCAGACCGGTAGGCCGATGGCTTTGGCGGTGAGCCCGGACGGGCACACTTCGGTCAATGAGACCTATGACGGGAAGGGCACCTTCACCGTGACCGACTTGGTGGGGCATAAAGTCCTGCAGCAATACACGCCGCCGGCCGGCACCGGCAGCGGCCAAGCCGGATATGGCGGGCTGCTGTACTCGCCGGACGGCAAGAGCCTGTGGGCCGGGCAGAAATCAAACCTGCTGCGTTTCACGGTTGCCGCGGACGGGACGCTCTCCAGCCCGGTGGTCGTGGCATTGCCAGCCGTGAGCGGTAAGCAGCCGCTGCCAGCCAGCCTGGCCTTCGCCCCGGGCGGGCAACAGATCCTGGTCACCTTGAACGGAACCAACACCATGGCCGTCCTGGACGCGGGTACCGGGGCCTTGGTCCGTCAGGTTGCGGTCGGCAACGCGCCGCGGGACGTCGTGGTAGCCGGGGGGCACGCGTTCGTGGCCAACCAGGGCGGGCGCACCGCAGTGCCCGGGGACAAGACAAACCTCTCCTATGGTACGGACATTGTCACCAACACCGATAACGGTTCTCCGTCTACCGGTACCGTCTCGGAGGTCGACCCGGCCACCGGAACCGTGGTGCGCAGTTACGACGTCGGTCTGGCCCCATCAGCCTTGATGGTCCAGGGCACAGACGTATTCGTCGCGAACTCCAACTCCGACACCGTCTCGGTGCTGGATACCAAGAGCGGTAAAGTCGCCCAGACGATCAACGTCAACCCGTTGCCGGGTGCGCCGACCGGCAGCGAACCGAACTCTTTGACGATGCTGGATCCAACGCATCTGGCCGTGAGCCTGGGAACGGCGAACGCAGTCGCCGTCTACGACTACAGCAACGCCCAGACACCGGCCGGTTTTCAGGGCCTGATCCCCACCGGCTGGTACCCCGGCACTGTGGTGCTCGACAAGGCCCTGGGCCAGATCGTCGTGGCAGCGCAGAAGGGTGTCGGTTCCCTCGGCGCCCAGGCCACCAACAGCCAGGGCGCGGGCACCGCGACCGTCACCGGGCACAGCGTATATTCGGACATCGGGCTCGTCAGCACCGTCCCGGTCCCCAAAACCAGCGACATGCCCGACTACACCAAGCAGGTCTGGTCGAACAACCAATGGACCGCCTGGCAGGACCAGCAAAAGGCCAAGGGCGATCAGGGCAAAGCGAAGCCGGTGGCGATCCCGCAGCGTGCCGGTGACCCCTCCACCATCAAGCACGTGTTCATGATCGTGAAGGAAAACCGCACGTACGACCAAGTCCTGGGCGACGACACCCGCGGCAACGGCGCACCCTCCCTAGCCCAGTTCGGCGGGGCGACCACCCCGAATTTCCATGCCTTGGCCCAACAAGGACCGTTGCTGGACAACACCTACTCATCGGGCACTATGTCCGCCGACGGCCACCAGTGGCTGACCCAGGCCAACGTCGATGAGTATCTGAACCAGTCGATCAGCAACTACGCCCGGAGCTACCCCTACAACGGTGGGGACGCGATGGCCTACGGCTCCACCGGGTTCCTCTGGGACAACGCGGCCGCGCACGGCGTCAGTGCCAAGGACTGGGGCGAGTACACGAACAAGTGGACCAGCGCCGCCGGTGCCAACGACCCCAACAGCTGGACCCAGTGGTACCAGAACACCATGGCCCAGGAAGCCGGCAAACCAGCGATCATCCCGCAGGACGCGTTCCACGCCTCCACCGACGTGCCCTCGCTCACGAAGATCCTGCAGCCGCAGTTCCCGGGCTTCCAGCTTCAGGTCCCGGACCAGTACCGGGCCGACCTGTTCCTCAAGGACTTGAAAAGCGCTGAACAAGACAACAACCTGCCGCAGCTGAACATCATGACCATCATGAACGATCACACCGCGGGCACCTCGCCCGGCTCGCCCACACCCTCGGCCATGGTCGCCGACAACGACCTTGCCGTGGGGCGGATTATCGACGGCATTTCGCACAGCAAGTTCGGTCAGGACTCCGCCGTGTTCGTCGTCGAAGATGACAGCCAGAACGGTGTCGATCATGTCGATGGGCACCGCGCCCCGGTCCTGATCTGGTCCCCGTACGCCCGCCGTAACGCGGTCGTCAGCGATTTTTACACGCAGCTCAACGTGGTGCGCACCATCGAGCAGATCCTCGCCCTGCCGCCCATGACGCAGATGGACCTCGCCGCCGAGCCCATGTACTCGGCCTTCACCAACAAAGCAGACACCACCCCCTACGCTGCTAAGCCGAACCAGATCCCGCTCGACACCATGAACGGGGCACCGAACACCCTCACCGGCGCAGCCGCTGCATGGGCCACCTGGTCAACCCAACAGGACTGGTCAGGACCCGACCGCGTCGATCCGGGCCGACTCAACCGAGTCGACTGGTACGCCGCACACAACTGGACCACCCCCTACCCCGGAGACGCACGCATCCTCTTCCCCAACGAAGTGCCTGACGGACCCGGCGATGGCGACAACGCCCCCACCGGCACCGGGAAATAACGACATCCACCACAGCGGTCGTTGCAACACCCGGAATTTTGGGAGTTGCAACGACCGTGTCTCGTTTATCGTGTCTCGTTTATGCTGGGATTCGCCAGGTCGAGGTCGCTATGGCAGGGTCAGAAAAGCCAGGCTGACAAGCTCGGAGAGTTGACGCCAGGGGTGAGGGCCCAATTTTCCTAAGCCGGATCAGTCAAGAACCCGGCGCCGGATGCATCCGTGTTTTCCGTCGTTTGTGCGCGCTCCCAGGCGGTCGCCGCTTCGGCGCCGAAACTGCCTAGCAGTGTGAGGGAATCGGCCGACGGCGAGCCTGGCTTTGCGGAAAATACGCGCAGCACCTGATCCGGGTCGTCCGGGAGCGTCAGGTTTTCAACGTTCAGTTCCAAGTCGCCGACGACGGGATGGTGCAACCGCAGACTGCCCGCAGACCTCCTGGACACCCGGTGTCCGGCCCACCACAGGCGGAAGTTCTCGCTCTGAACTGCGAGTTCACCAACGAGCTGGTTGGCCTGGGCGTCGTCCGGATGCCGGCCAATGTCCACTCGGAGGGCTCCGACAGCTTCGGCCGCTACGGAATTCCAGTCCCGGAAGAGTTCTTTCGCGCGTGGATCGAGCATCATCCAGCGAGTCAGGTTCCGCTCGGCAGCCGGCATGGATGCGAAATCGGCAAGCAGGAGAAAAGCCAGGTGATTGCCGGCCAAAACATCCGTTCGGCGCCCCAATACCAGTGCGGGCACGCTTCCCACGGCGTCCAACAGCTGCTTCAGGGCGGGCCGAACGCTCTGGGCCGCTAGGGGTGGACGCTGGGACTTCGCACAGTTCTCAAGCAGGTCCATCATGTGCGCCTGTTCGCTGGGATCCAGACGCAGAGCCCGCGCTACCGAGTCCAGTACTGCCCGGGACGGGTGGATGTTGCGGCCCTGCTCGAGGCGCGTGTAGTAGTCCGTGCTCACGTCCGCCAGCCGGGCTATCTCCTCGCGGCGCAGCCCGGGAACGCGCCGGACACCCGAAGTACCCGGCAGGCCGCCGTCCTCGGGCTTCAGCCGTGACCTCATGGCCTTCAGGAATTTTCCAAACTCTGCGCTCTGACCCATAAGTCCCATTGTCCACGGCCCGATCACAGCTTTCTACAAGGAAGGTAGGACTGTCATTCCTAGGAAAGGAAGGGAGCGGCATACCGGCTGACACGACATCCCAAGATAGGTAGCCTATTTTGCAAAGCCCGGGCGCACAATTCGCACCGAATTTCGTGCGGGCGCTCCTAGGCACAACCCCACTGACGGAAGAATCGATAGTGTCGCAGACGCAAGAAACCACCACACCCACCGTGACCCTCAACAACGGCGTCGAAATTCCGCAAATCGGCTTCGGCGTATTCCAGGTTGCGCCGGAAGAGACCCAGCGAATCGTCGAGGAAGCGCTTGAGGCCGGCTACCGCCACATCGACACGGCAGCCGCTTATCGCAACGAGGCCGGCGTCGGAGCAGCCATCGCTGCCTCAGGCATTCCCCGGGATGAAATCTTCATCACCACCAAGCTGCGCAACGGCGAGCAGGGCAACGCCTATGAGGCCTTCGAGAACAGCAGGAAAGCGCTTGGTGTCGAGTTCGTGGATCTGTACCTGATTCACTGGCCGGTGCCCTCACAGGGGCTCTTTGTCGAAGCCTGGAAAGCGATGGAGAAGCTCTACGCCAACGGCGTGATGCGTGCCATCGGTGTGTCCAACTTCCTCGGCGAGCATCTGGACGCGCTACTGAAGGACGCTAGTGTGGTCCCGGCCGTGAACCAGTTCGAAATCCACCCGACGTTCCAGCAGAAGGAGTTGACGGCCAAGTGCCGTGCCTTGGGCATTGCGGTGGAGGCGTACAGCCCGCTGGGGCAGGGGGCCGATTTGAATACAGCCGCGGTGAAAACGATTGCCGCCAAATACGGCGCCACACCGGCCCAGATCGTGTTGGCATGGCACGTCGCTTCAGGGATTATTGCCATTCCCAAGTCCTCGACGACTAGCCGCATGCGGGAAAACGCCGACGCTGCGGGCATCACCCTGACTCCCGCGGACCTTGCCGCCATCACACAGCTCGAGAGCGGTGCCCGAATCGGCTCCGACCCCGCCACGGCGTCCCACAGCCAGCTCTAGGTAATCCGGCAATGGGCTGAGGCCGATTGCGCGCGGGACTCGACCGCTCCCGCGGTCGAGCCCCGCGCTGCCTCCCGGCCGATGCTGCCTCTATCCTGCAATCGGCGCAGGCCCGCCCCTCCTATTTTTTCAGGGACTGGGCTATCTGGGCCATGATGGTGGGGTCGGAGGGGGTGGTGGCGTCGCCGGGTTCGCGGCCTTCGGCGACGTCTTTGAGGAGGCGGCGCATGATTTTCCCGGATCGGGTTTTGGGTAGTTCGGGGACG